>USTA01000050.1 GCA_900557475.1 uncultured Clostridium sp.
GATTAGTAGGAACAATGGCAAATAACGGAGCAATAAATGCAAACTTAAATGCAGGTCAAAGCCACACCATACCAGCAGGATATACAGAAGGAGGAACAATAACAGCAAATAGCCTAGATGTTCAAACACCAGGAACAGCAATACCAGCAGATATACAAGAAGGGAAAACAGCATGGGTAAATGGACA
The DNA here is from genome assembly GCA_900557475.1 of uncultured Clostridium sp. Taxonomy (GTDB): domain Bacteria; phylum Bacillota; class Clostridia; order TANB77; family CAG-508; genus CAG-793. Next base: position 188 of record USTA01000050.1, read on the forward strand.
AAAATTAACAGGAACAGAAAAAGTAATAAGTACACTCAATGACTGTAAAACAGAATTTGTATATGATGCAGCTTTTCACGGAGCAGATAGCAAAATTGGTGTAACTTGTCCAAAAGGAAAATCAATATTTATAGTAGAAGGAACAAGTCCTGTTAATGGAGGAATGCAATTTTTAGGACTATCTGTGGAACCTACAAAAGTAATAGAACAAAGTTCTGGATTTATCGAAGGATTTTGCATTTGGGGAATGTATATATTAGACTTGCCAGAAGAAACAAGAGTAACTATGACAATAAAAAATAATGCAATTGGAAAAATGTTTAAAGCTCAAGCATATTGTGTATATTAAAATATATATGAAAAAATTTATTGATATATTTTCTTTATTAAAGTATAATTAATTTGAAAAAATGTGAGAACATAAACTACATATAAAGGTTTATAGGTAACCTCTAAAAACCTAAATTTATGAAGGAGTATATGATAAATTTTATCGTAAAATAGAAAAATGGGAAAATTATTTGTAATAGAAGGAACAGATGGATCAGGAAAAGAAACACAATCAAACTTATTAAAAGAAAGATTAAAAAAGGAAAACATTGATTTTAAAGGAGTAAGTTTTCCTAATTATGATAGTATATCATCTAGTTTAGTAAAAATATACCTAAATGGTGAACTAGGAACAAATGCAGAAGAAATAAGTCCATATGTAGCATCTACTTTTTTTGCAGCAGATAGATATATAACATTTAAAAAAGAATATAGTAAGTATTATGAAGATGGGGGCATAATAATAGCTGATAGGTATACACAATCTAATATGATACATCAAGCAGGAAAGATACAAGATGATAAAGAGTGCGAAAAATTTTTAAATTGGCTTTGGGATTTCGAATTTAATTTATATAATCTCCCAATACCAACAGAGGTAATATTTTTGAACATGCCAATAGAATACTCTCAAAAGTTAACTGAAAATAGGAAAAATAAAATAACAAATGGTGATAAAAAAGATATTCACGAATCTAACATAGACTATATGAAGCATGCATATAATAAAGCATTAAAACTTGCAAAAAAATATAATTGGAAAGAAATCAATTGTGTAAAAGACAAAAAGATTAGAAGTATTGAGGATATAGGAGAGGAAGTATATAATCATATTAAAAAATTTATTTAAAAAATAAAAAACCACAAATTACCAGTTTAAAACCAAAATAAATGTACATCATATATATTGAAAAGGAAAACAAACTTTTCAATCAAAACTTTAGGAGGTGAAACACATGGCAAATTCATCAAGTAATAGCAACTATAAGGCAGTTCCAGAAGCTACTGACGCTCTTAACAAATTTAAATATGAGGTAGCTAATGAAGTTGGTGTATCATTAAAGGATGGTTATAATGGTGATATATCTGCAAGAGATGCTGGTAGAATAGGTGGAAACATGGTTAAGAAATTGATTCAACAAGCTGAATCTCAATTATCTAAATAGTTTTAGTTAAACTTAACTTTGTGAATTAAAAAAATATAGAAGAGGGTGCTAATTACATAATTGGTACCTTCTTTTAGTTTTTGAGTAGTTTTTTGCAAAAAGTACTTGCACTATACTAAAAATCATGGTATAATTACCTATGTTATAGTATAATATGCTAAAGGGAGGTGCAAAAGATGCCAAATATAAAATCAGCTATAAAAAGAGTTAAAGTTGCAGAAAAAAAGACAAAAAGAAATAATATGATAAAATCTGAATGTAAAACAGCTATAAGAAAATATGAGACTGCAAATAGCAACGGAGATGCAGTAGCAGTTGAATTATTATCAAAAGCTAAAAGTAAAATAGATAGTGCTTGTTCAAAAGGAGTTATTTCTAAGAATGCAGCTTCTAGAAAAAAATCTAGATTAGAAACAAAATTAGCTGTAAAACCTGAAGCTAAGAAGGAAACAAAAAAAGCTGAAAAAAAGGTTGAAGCTAAAGTAGAAGTAGCAGAAGAAAAAGCAGAGGCTCCAAAAAAAGCAGCTACAAAAAAGACAACAACAAAGAAAGAAGCTAAAAAAGAAGATTAATAAAAAGTGCAGTCAATTAGTGGCTGTATTTTTTTGTTTTAGAAAAATCAAAAAAATAATTACATTCTTTTACAAATATTTTTCTTGCTACTATTGAAAAAATTCACATTTCAATATATAATGTAGCTAGATAAGCATACGAAAGGAGAATTATTATGAATTTAAATATAACAGGAAAAGACTTTGAATTAACAGATTCAATAAAAGCTTATATTGAAGAAAAGATTGGAAAGTTAGAAAAGTATTTTGGAAGCGATTTTGATGCTTTCGCAACATTAAAAATAGAAGGAAATAATCAAGTTGCAGAGGTTAGAGTAAATATTGCAGGAGAAACTTTTAAAGCAGAAGCTGCAAGCAAAGACTTATATGCTTCTATTGATAAGGATATTGAAATTTTAGAAGGACAAATAAGAAAAAGCAAAACTAAAAAAGACAAGCAAAATATGGTTGAAACAATAAGAATGAATAATCAAGTAAAAAATGAAGAAGGTGGAATAGAAGGAGAAATAATTAAAACAATTTATTATAGTATAAAACCTCTTACACCAGAAGATGCTAAATTAATTTTAGAAGAAGATGCAAAAAATAAATTCTTACCATTTATAAATGTAGAAACTGAAAAAGTTAATGTTATTTATAAATTAAAAGATGGAAAGAATTTTGGAATTTTAGAGCCAGAAGACTAATAAAAACTTAAAATAACAAAAAAACAGATAAGCAAAATATTTTGCTTATCTGTTTTTTGGCATTATTTATTATTTTCTTTTCCTTGTAAACTTTTTCTGATATCACTTGTATTTCTGCAAATAACAAGTAGTATTAGAGCAAATTCATAAGAAACTCTTGCTATAACATTTCCTACTATTAAAGTAGAAAGGAATCCTAAGAAACTTGATCCTATTAGAGCAAAAGAACTTAATGTAATAAACAAAGCTACTACTAAATATGTAACTTTTAGTAAAGTTTCTAAAAACATTTTCTTAAATGATAAGAAATCATATAACCAAGCAACAAAACCTTGGAATTTTCCTTCATTCTTCTTGTTTAAGAATAAGAAGTAAATTAAAATTCCTCCAACAACTGCTAAAACTAAAGATATAATTACCCAAACTCCAGCATTTGCTAAACTATTTAAACTGCTTGCAGATGATTTATAGTAACTTGATGAATACATAATAAATCTCCCCTTTCTTGAAATTTTATACAATAATATTACCATATATGACAAAATTCGTCAATATGGATATTTCTAACATATATATATGAAAAAAATTTAAATATATGAATAAAAATTTAAAATGCATAAATTTTCAAAGGTTGGGAAAAATAACTGTAAAAATTGTTACGAGGAGTGTAAGATTATGTATCAATTGCTAAAAACAAAAGAAACAGTTTTAGATAAAGAACAGTTCAAAAATTATTTAACTAAATTTGCAGCAGATAATGTAATAAAAGAAGGAACAAATTCCGAGACATATCCTATACCTAGATTAATGGATAATTTTAAGTATATATCACTTGTATATACTTTATTAAATGAACATATAAAATTAAATATACCAATTCATCCAGCAGGTGAATGGTTATTAGATAATTATTACTTAATAGAAAATGAGGTTGAGGGAATACAAAAAACTCTAACTAAGAAAAGATATAAGAGGTTTCCTAAAATTGCAAATGGTAATTTTTGTGGCTTTGCGAGAGTATTAGTTTTGGCAAATGAAATTGTAATTAATACTGATGGAAGAATTACTGAAGGTGATTTAATAGAATATATAGAAGCATATCAAACACAAAGAACTTTAGAAATGGAGGAAATTTGGAATATTGGTACATTTTTAAATATAGCATTAATCGAAAAAATAAGAGGTATTACAGAAAAAATATTTTCTTCCCAAATGCAAAGATATAAAGTAGAAAATATATTAGAAAGAATAATCGAAAAGAAAAATATTAAAAAACTTAAATTAGATATAGATTTGTATCCATATGTTGAATATATGGCATATAGGCTTAGAACATATGGCAAAAAAACGGACGATTATCTAAGAATTTTGGAAGAGCAAGTAGAAAAAGGTGGAATGCAACTTACAGAGGTTATAAACAAAGAACATTTTAATATAGCTATAAAAAAATTATCTATGCAAAATTGTATAACAAGTATAAAAACTGTTCAAAGAATGGATATGCAAGATGTATTTGAAAATGTAAACAAAGTAGAAAAACTTTTAAAACAAGATGAAATATACGTAAAAATGGATTACAAAACAAAAGGAATATATAGAAAAGAAATTCTAGAATTATCTAAGAAATTAAAAGCTTCTGAAATATATATTGTTAAAGAAATTTTAAACTTAGCAAAAGAAGGAAAAACAAAGAAGGAAAAACATGTAGGTTATTATATTATTTCCGATGGAAAATATAAACTCTTAAGTAAGCTGAAAAATAAAAAAATAAAACCAATAAGTGAAAAAACAAAGACCAAATTATATATTTTTAGCATATATGCTTTAACAATATTTTTTTCGCTTATTCTTTCAATAAAATCTGTTTGGATAGGTTTAATAAGTTTCATACCAATTCAAAATATAATAACAAAAATTTTTCAATATATTTTAAGCAAAATTGTAAAGCCAAAGATATTGCCTAAATTAGATTATGAAGATACAAAAATACCGGATGAAAGTAGAACAATGTGCACAATAACAGCAATATTAAAAGATAAGGAAACAGTAGAATCTTTAATCAATAAATTAGAAGTATATTACTTAGCAAATAAAGCGTCAAATCTGTATTTTACATTATTAGGTGATTGTACAAGTGAAGAGTGTGAAAAATTAGAAACCGACAAGGAAATAATACAAGCTGGAAAAGAAGGAATAAAGAGATTAAATGATAAATATGGGCCAGTATTTAACTTTATTTATAGAAATAGAATCTGGTCAAATAGTGAAAGATGCTATATGGGATGGGAAAGGAAAAGAGGAATTTTAAATGAATTAAATGAGTTTTTAATTACAGGAAAAAATTCATTTTTAGTAAATACTTGTGAAAATCTACCACAAATAAAATATGTTATAACATTAGATAGTGATACAAGGCTAGAATTAAACACAGTGGCTAAACTAGTGGCAGCAATGGACCATATCTTAAATGAACCCGAAATAAATAAAATAACAAATACAGTATGTAAAGGACATGCACTAATACAGCCTAGAATAGGAATAAGTATTATGGCTGAAAGAAAAACTGGATTTACAAGGCTATTTGCAGGTTCAGGAGGAGTAGATTTATATACAAATGCTATTTCAGATGTTTACCAAGATAATTTTGACGAAGGAATTTATACTGGAAAGGGAATTTACAATGTAAAAGTATTTCATGAGCTATTGAAAGACAGCATACCAGAAAATACAGTATTAAGCCACGATTTATTAGAAGGAAGTTACTTAAGATGTGGACTTGCAACAGATATATTGTTAATAGATGATTATCCATCTAATTATTTAGCAAGCAAATTAAGAAGAAAAAGATGGATTAGAGGAGACGTTCAAATTATTCCTTGGCTAAATTCTACATTAAATCCTCTTTCAAAATATAAGATAATGGATAATATAGCAAGAGATTCTAACAACATATGGTTACTTTTTCTAATAATTTTATCATTTATTTTTGTAAACACACATTTTAATTTGGCAATTTCTATTGTGATATTAGCAATATTTTTACAAGTAATTTTTGACTTTATGGAAATTTGGATATCAAAAGCTGAAAATCAGAGGCTTATTATAAAAAGAGATAATAGACTTTTCGCAAGTATAAAAAGAGCATTTATACATTTTTTAACCGTTCCAGATATGGCAATAGCAGAGCTTACATCTATTTGCAAAAGCGTTTATAGAATGAAAGTTTCACACAATTTCTTACTTGAATGGACAACGGCAGAAGATGCAGAAAAATCTAGTAAAAAAGACCTAAAGAGCTATTATAAAGAAATGATATTTAATGTAATTTTAGGATTAATATTTTTGATAAGTAATAATTTAATTCTTACTATATTAGGAATAGGCTTTTTAGTAGCACCTTTAATTTTATGGAAGCTTAGCTACAAAGTTGGAGAGGAAATAGAACTTTCGACTGACGAAACAACGTTTTTAAAAGAAAATGCAAAAAGAACATGGAATTATTTTAAAGAAAACGAGATAAATGGGTTGCCCCCTGACAATTATCAGGAAGATAGAAGAAAGAAAAAGGCTGAAATAACATCTCCTACAAATATAGGATTATATTTATTAGCTATAATGTCTTCATATGATATG
>USTA01000051.1 GCA_900557475.1 uncultured Clostridium sp.
TAGTCAAGAAGAGTTGCAGGATATTTTTTCAAAAACTCACCAACTTCAGAAACAACTAGAAAAGAAACAATTAAAAAATATGCCTTTTTCAGAACTAAGTATGGGTATGAGTCGTGACTTTGAATTAGCCATTGCGAACGGAGCGACTTATGTTAGAATTGGGACATCATTTTTTAAATAGGAAAGAAATATGTCTTTAAAAGAAATTGCAAATTTACCTGATGTTACAGAGGGATTAGAAAATTTAATAAAAGATATGGCAAATAAGACAAATAATTTAATAACACTAATAAATGGTATAAAATCTAAAAGATATACACAAACTAGAATTCAAAGGATACTACTTTATGCACTTTTGGGAATAACTAAAAAAGATATGGAGCTTTCAAAAAAAATGATTCCATATGTAAGAGTATTGGGATGCTCAAACAATGGTAAAATACTACTTTCACAAATAAATAAAAAGGCAAAAGTAATAACATCATTAAAAAAGTTTGAAGATAATAACAAAAATAAAAAAATAACAAAATTTTTAGAGTTAGATAAAAGAGCAACAGACATATATACTTTAGGATATAAAAACAATTCTAAAGCAGGATTGGATTATACAAAAGGCTTAATATTACAGTAATGTGTCAAAGAAGTTAAGTTTTAGTTACACTAATTGAAATTGAATACATATTGAAATATAATTTACCAAAGAGGAGGACAATATGAAAGAAGAAACTTTTGCAAACTATATCTTAAGTGAAAAAGATTGGGGAAAAAAATTAGAAATCATGTATTATTTAAAGAAAAAGACAGGGATTTTTTACGATAATACAGTAATCTATAAGACATTAATAACTAAACAATTTTTAGACTACTTAAAAAAGAATTACCCAGACTTGAACTTAGATGAAAATATTATTATAACTGCAAGGCTTCTTTGTGATTGTCTAAAAAAAGAAAATTCAACAGATTTATCAGATATAAGAAATTATGCTTCAAAAGGAGCAGAATATTTATTTAAACTAGGTTTTGATAGAAATTTTTGTAGAATTTGCGAAGGAGTAAACAGATATACTATTTCTGAAAATAGACCTATCGAAAGTGATATACTAGAACTTACAGATCAATTTGGTGGGATGTTATTAGATAGGCCAGAAAGAATAGGATTTAAGCCCGATGAGGCTCTTGTTTTATTGCAATTTAGAAATTTAAAAGGTAAGGATAATAAACTTATACATCAATTTGTTGAATTTGTAAATTATATGGAAAAAATAGAGGTGTAATATGGGACTAATTGATAATTCTAGGGCTGAATTTAATGGATATTTAGCTGGAAGAGATGTAAGGACCGCTGCCGCTGTCGCAGAAAGAACATATATAGAAGACGAAAAAGCAATAATGGAATATGAAGGTAGAGAAAAGGAAGAAATAGATAGAGGACCATCATATTTAACTGCTAATGAAGTTTTGGATATAAGAAGACAAGTCCAAAGTGAACGTGGGGAGATAGGAAATACAATAGGAGAACTTCCTAGAATTTATACAGCCCCTGAGGAAGAAAGATAAAAGCGAGGAATAAAAAATGAATGAAATATTTGCAGATTTACATGTACATATAGGAAGAAGTGAAAATGGAAAACCAATAAAGATCACAGCAGCAAAGTCTTTAAACTTTGCAAATATTGCCAAAGAATGTTTTGAAAGAAAAGGAATAGATGTAGTAGGAATTATTGACTGTGCTTCACCATATGTAATAGAAGACATAGAAAATTTTCTCAAAACAGGTGATGCATATGAGATTGAAGACGGCGGGGGAATTATATATAAAAACAAAGTGTGCATGATACTTGGAAGTGAAGTAGAGACAACAGAAATAAGAGAAGATGGAAAAAAAGGATGTGCACATAATTTATGTTATTTTCCTAAGTTAAATGATATAAAAGGGTTTTCAAATGAATTATCACATCATTTAAAAAATATTACACTAAGTACTCAAAAAACAAATCTTTCAGGATACGAGCTAATAGATATTGTAGAAAAATATAATGGAGTGCTTATTCCAGCTCATATTTTTACTCCTTTTAAGAGTTACTATGGAAATTGTACAGAAAGATTGGAAAGAATATTTAAAGAAAAATACAATAAAATTTTTGCAGTTGAACTAGGATTAAGCGCAGATACATATATTGCAGATGAAATTAAAGAATTGAGTAATAAAAGTTTTATAACTAATTCAGATGCACATTCACTTCCTAAAATTGCAAGAGAATATAATAAATTATTGGTGAAAGATATCAATTATAGAGAAATAATGAAAGCAATAAAAATGGAAGATGGAAGAAAAATAATGGCAAACTATGGACTTGATCCAAAGCTTGGTAAATACAATAGAACATTTTGTGAAGATTGCAATTCATCAGTAGAACTAGCACCACCAGTTACTGTTTGTGACAAGTGTAATGGAACTAATATAACTATGGGGGTGTATGACAGAATTGAAATTATAAAAGATCAAGATTCTTTAAGCCCTGAAGAAAGACCAAAATATAATTATCAAATTCCACTGCAATTCATGCCTGGTGTAGGTGGAAAAACAATAGAAAAATTATTAGATACATTTAAAACAGAAATGACAATACTTCACAAGGTTTCTAAAGACGATATAGAAGCTGTTATAGGAAGTAAACAAGCAGCTATTATTGATGAAGCAAGAAGAGGAAATTTACATATACATGCTGGTGGTGGTGGAGTCTACGGCAAAGTTCAAATAGGATAAATTTATGTTCTATTTCTCCTTTTATGGAATAGATATTATGTATTAGGAGGAAATAGGATGAAGAACTTTAGAAAAATAATAGAAGAACATGTTGCAAGAAATATAAAGATATACACAATATTAGTAATATTATTTTTAATTGGACTTATAACAGGAATTATAATGGTAAATACACTTGATGTTTCAGAAAAAGCAGAAATTAGTGCATATATAAATGATTTCATAGGTAAACTAAAAAGTGGAACAAGCCTTGATTATTTATTATTGCTTAAAAATTCTTTTGTAAATAATTTTATAATAGTTTTTATATTATGGTTTATGAGTATGGTCGTAATAGGTATACCAGTAGTTTATGGTACTATTGCATATAAAGGGTTTTGTATTGGTTATACAATATCTGCGGCAGTAATTACTTTGGGAACAGGCAAAGCGCTGCTTTTTACGCTAACAGCAATGTTATTAAACAACATAATCCTATTACCATCTATTTTTTTAGGTGCAACAAGTGGAATAAATTTATATCATTCTATTTTAAAAGATAGAGGAAAAGAAAATATAAAATTAGAAATAATTAGACATACAATAATGTCAATTATTATAGTGGCTATAACCTTACTAGCATCAATAGTTGAGACATATGTTAGTAGTAATTTGTTAATAAGTATATCAAAATATTTATAAAAAAGCCTTTACTTTTTCAAGATATTTTGATATAACATAATAAGTTTAAGTAAAAAGTTTTCATATACATGAAAATTAAATATATTAATATAAAATAAAAAGAATAGGGGAGCAGAAATGGATAAACAGATTAAACTTTTTTTAGAATTCTTACAAAATGATAAAAAATTGTCAGAAAATACTCTTCAATCATATAGAAGAGACATAATGCAATTTAGAGATTACATAAATGAAAATGATATTAATTATGCAAAAGCTAAAGAAGATGATATCAAAGATTATTTAAGAGAATTACAAAAAGAGGGTAAGAAAACTTCAACTGCTTCAAGGAGTTTAGCTTCAATAAGGTCTTTTTACCAATTTTTGTTGAGAAATAAAAAAGCTAAAGCTGACCCAACAGTATCAATTCAATCTCCAAAAATCGAAAAAAGAATACCAAGTGTACTTACATCAGAAGAGGTAGAATTATTACTAGATCAGCCAAAAGATGTTGACTTAAAGGGCACTAGGGATAAAGCTATGTTAGAGTTTGCATATGCAACGGGAATGAAAGTTACAGAAATAATTGATTTAGATATAGATGATATAAATTTTAATGAAGATACTGTGGCTTGCTCAAATGGAAAGAAAACAAGAACTATACCACTAGGTACACTTGCTGAAAAAGCATTAAAAGAATATGTAGATAAAGCAAGGCCAATACTTATAAAAGATGAAAGCAATAAAGCCTTATTTGTTAATGTTAATGGTTCAAGATTAACAAGACAAGGATTTTGGAAGATAGTTAAATATTATAAAGAACAAGCACATATTGAAAAGGATATAACACCTCATATTTTAAGACATTCATTTGCAACACATTTATTACAAAATCGAGCAGATTTAAAATCTATCCAGGCTATGCTTGGACATTCTGATATTTCATCAACACAAGTATATGCACAATTTCAGGACCCAGGAATAAAAACAGTGTATACTAAAGCCCATCCAAGAGCGTAGTATAATTATAAAATTTAAAATGCCATTATCTAGAATAAAATACAAATCTAGGTAATAGCATTTTTCTTTTATTTACTCTTGACATATTCACATAATAATAATAAAATAATAAAGGAAGAATATATTTATAGATTATATATATTTGAACATTGAAAACTAAATAGAAAGAGGTGTATAATATGCAAATTGCAATTTATATCACTATTTTTCTAGTCTCAGCGATAATATTTACATTAGTAGGATATATGGCAAGAAAAAAGATAGCAGAGTCAAAAATTCAAAGTGCAGAATATGAAGCAAATAGAATTTTGGAAAATGCAAAAAAAGAAGCAGAAAATGCGAGAAAAGAAGAAATTGTTAAGGCAAAAGAGCAAATAATTAACAGTAGAAACGAACTCGAAGAAGAGATTAGGGAAAGAAGAAGTGATATCCAGTTACAAGAAAAAAGACTAGTTCAAAAGGAAGAAAATTTAGAAAAGAAAATTTATTCTGCTGAACAAAGACAAAAACAATTGGACAAACGTGAAAGTGAAATTGAAGAAGAAAAAAATGCAGTACAGAAACTTAAAGATTCAGAATTAGATGAATTAGAAAGAATTGCAAGATTATCAATTGATGAGGCTAAAACACAATTATTAGCACAGGTTGATGATAAATTAATTTCAGAAAAAGTAGAAAGAATTAAAGCTATGGAAGATGAAATTAAAGAAAAGTCAGAGAATACAGCTAAAAATGTAATAACTTATGCAATTCAAAAATGTGCAGCAGACCATACTTCAGAATCAACTGTATCAATAGTTGCTCTTCCAAATGATGATATGAAAGGAAGGATTATTGGTAGAGAAGGAAGAAATATTAAAGCTCTAGAAACTCTTACAGGAGTAGATTTTATAATCGACGATACTCCAGAAGCAGTAGTAATATCAGGGTTTGATCCATTAAGAAGAGAAGTAGCAAGAATTGCACTCGAAAAATTAATTGATGATGGAAGAATTCATCCAGCAAAAATAGAAGAGATGGTTGAAAAGGCAAAAGAAGAAGTAGCTAAAACTATAAAAGAAGAAGGAGAAAGAGCAGTCATGGAAACAGGAGTCTTAAATCTTCATCCAGATATAATTAAACTCCTTGGAAAATTAAAATATAGGACAAGCTATGGGCAAAATGTATTGAACCATTCAATAGAAGTTTCAAATTTAGCCAGAATTATGGCAGATGAATTAGGTTTAGATACTAAACTTGCAAGAAGAGCAGGATTACTACATGATATTGGAAAAGCATTAGACCATGATATGGAAGGTACTCATGTTGAAATTGGAGTAGAAGTTCTAAAGAAATATAAAGAAGATTTTAGAATTATAAATGCAGTAGAAGCACATCATGGAGATGTAGAGCCTCAAACACCAGAAGCCTACTTAGTACAAGCAGCTGATGCAATTTCAGCATCAAGGCCAGGTGCAAGAAGAGAAACTTTAGATGCATATATTAAAAGATTAGAACAATTAGAATCAATCGCAGATTCTTTTGATGGAGTTGACAAATCATATGCAATTCAAGCAGGTAGAGAAGTTAGAATAATAGTAAAACCTGAAAAAATTTCAGATGACGAAATGACAATTATGGCTAGAAAAATTGCAGAAAGAGTGGAAAATGAAATGGAATATCCAGGTCAAATAAAAATAAACATGATTAGAGAGAGACGCGTCGTAGATTTTGCAAAATAAAGCCTAAATACTAAGAAAGTACCAAATTAAGTTTTTAATTTAATATTGGTACTTTTTTTGTATAAAAAAATAGCTTTTAAATGTAAGAAATTTAATTATTTTTTGATTAGATTTAACTTAACTTTTTTATAAATTTATGATACAATAAAGCAAAAGAAATTATACAAGGAGGAAATAATTTTGAAAATTTTAGCCATAGGCGATTTAGTTGGAGAAAATGGAGTTGAAAAGCTAAAAAAGAATTTAAATAATTTGCAAGAAGC
>USTA01000052.1 GCA_900557475.1 uncultured Clostridium sp.
CTTAATGAAGAAAGAGCTATTGTTAGTGATATAGAGGGAACTACTAGAGATACAATAGAAGAATTTATAAACGTAGATGGAATATTGTTAAAATTAATAGATACAGCAGGAATAAGAGAAACAGACAATGAGATAGAAAAGATAGGAGTAAAAAAGAGCAAAGAACTTGCAAAAATGGCGGATTTAATTGTTGCAATTATAGATAACTCTAGCGATTTGACAAAAGAAGATGATGAAATATTAAATATAATTAAAGATAAGAAAGCTATAATTTTATTAAACAAAGTTGACATAAAGAAAGAAAATGAGAAAATTAACAAAAAAATAAAAATATTAAATAAGCCTATTTTAAAAATTTCAGCTAAAAATGGTGAAGGAATAGATGATTTATATAAAGAAATAATAAGATTATTTAATTTAAATGAGATTTCTAATGATAAAGAGTTGTTGATTACAAATGAAAGGCATAAAAATCAAATAAAAAAAGCTATAAAACTTGTAGAGCAGGCAGATTGTTCGGTTAAAGATAATATGCCAATTGATATAGTTAGTATTAATTTAAAAGAAGCATTAGAATCACTTGGCGAAATAACGGGAAAAAATGTAACAGAGAACGTAATAGATGAAATTTTTGCTAGATTTTGCCTGGGAAAATAAGGCGTTGACGAAATAACTACGCAAACAAAATAATAAGCGTTCAGATTTTAAAAACGACATTTCGTTAAGAAAAAATAGGATAAGCCTTATTTATTGGGAAATACAAAATTTAAAATTAAATGAAAATGGGTTTGAGTTTCATAGAGAACAAGATTTATAAAAAAATAGGAGGAAATTTATGAATTATTATGGTGGAAAATATGATGTTGCAGTAATTGGAGCAGGTCATGCAGGATGCGAAGCAGGTCTTGCGTGTAGTAGAATGGGATTAAAGACATTAGTATTTTCAATTAGTTTGGAAGCTGTGGCAAATATGCCATGTAATCCACATATAGGAGGAAGTTCTAAAGGACATATAGTAAGAGAAATAGATTGTTTAGGTGGAGAAATGGGAAAGAATATAGATAAAAGCTATGTTCAAATAAAAATGCTTAATACATCAAAAGGACCAGCCGTATATTCTTTAAGGGCACAAGCAGATAGAAAAAAATATCAGGCTGAAATGAAAAATACATTAGAGAAACAAGAAAATTTATATTTAAAGCAAGCAGAAATAGTAAATATAAATGTGGAAAACGATGAGGTGAAGTCTATTGAAACAAATATAGGAGCTATATATGAAGTAAAAAGTGTTATTTTGGCAACAGGTACATATTTAAAGGGAATGATACATATAGGAGAGACCGCATATTCTAGTGGACCAGATGGAGTAGCAGCATCAAATAGTCTTTCAAAAGTATTAGAAAACCTAGGAATAAAGCTGAATAGGTTTAAAACAGGTACTCCTGCAAGAGTTAATAGAAGAAGTTTAGATTTTTCAAAAATGGAATTGCAAAAAGGAGAAAAAGGAATAGAATTATTTAGTATGGATAATGAAGAAGAAGCAGAAGATAACCAAATGGATTGCTATTTAACATATACAAATGCAAAAACTCATGAAATAATAAGAGAAAACCTTCATAGATCCCCTCTATATTCAGGAAAAATACAAGGTACAGGACCTAGATATTGCCCATCAATAGAAGATAAAGTCGTTAGATTTGCAGATAAGGAAAGACATCAAATTTTTATAGAGCCAGTAGGAAGGAATACAGATGAAATGTATGTACAAGGAATGAGTTCATCTCTTCCAGAAGACGTACAAATAGCCATGTATAGGTCTATTGAGGGAATGGAAAATGCAGAATTTACAAGACCAGCATATGCGATTGAATATGATTGTATTGACCCACAGGAATTAAAATTATCACTTGAGCATAAAAAAATAAAAGGAATGTTCTTCGCAGGGCAAATAAATGGTACTTCAGGGTATGAAGAAGCTGCTGCACAAGGATTAATTGCAGGAATTAATGCAGCCTTAGAAATTAGAGGCGAAGAGCCTATAATTTTAGATAGATCTGAAGCTTATATAGGGGTTTTAATAGACGATATTGTTACAAAAGGAACAAATGAGCCTTATAGAATGATGACTTCTAGAGCTGAATATAGGTTGCTTCTAAGGCAGGACAATGCAGATTTACGTTTGACTAAAATAGGCTATGATGTAGGATTAATATCAGAAGACAGATATAAAAGATTTTTAGATAAAAAAGACAGAATTGAAAAAGAAATAAAAAGGTTAAATTCAATAATAATTAAGCCAAAAGAGGATATAAATAGAATTTTAAGAGAAAATGAAACTACTGAAATTACTACTGGTGTAAGGCTTTCGGAGCTTTTGAAAAGACCAGAACTAACTTATGAAAAATTAAGTAAAATAGATAATAATAGGCCAGAGCTAACTAAAAAAGAACGAGAAGAAGTAGAAATACAAATTAAATACGAAGGATATATTAGCTTAGAAAATGCACAAGTAGAAAAATTTAAGAAATTGGAAAATAAAAAATTACCCAAAGATATTAATTATAGTGATATAAAAGGTCTTAGATTAGAAGCAAGGCAAAAATTAGATAAAGTAAAACCTATGTCAGTAGGGCAAGCGTCAAGAATTTCAGGAGTTTCACCAGCAGATATATCAGTACTTTTAATATATTTAGAAATGATTAATAGGGGGCAAAAATGAGTTTTAGTGAAAATTTAATAAAAGAGTGTGAAAATATAAATTTAGAAATATCTTTAGAAGATGCAAATAAGTTTTATAAATACATGAAACTATTATTAGAATGGAATGAAAAGATTAATTTAACGGCGATAACAGAGGAAAATGAGGTGATAATAAAGCATTTTATAGATTCGTTAACTATATATAAATATTTAAATGAAGCCAAAAGTATTATAGATGTTGGTACTGGTGCAGGTTTTCCGGGAATTCCTATAAAAATATTAAATAAGGAAATAGATATAACACTCATGGATTCTCTTAACAAAAGAATAAATTTTTTAAATGAAGTTGTAAAAAATCTAAATTTAGAAAGGATTAGTTGCATACACTCAAGAGCGGAGGAATTAGGAAGAGATAAAAAATTTAGAGAAAAGTATGATGTTGCGGTATCAAGGGCAGTAGCAAATATGTCAACATTAGTAGAATATTTGTTACCATTTGTAAAGGTCGGCGGAATGTGTATTTGTATGAAAGGTTCTAGTATTGATGAAGAATTAAAAGAGGCTGAAAAAGCAATAAAAATGATTGGGGGAAAAGTTGAAAAAGTAGAAAAAATAATTTTGCCTAACTCAGATTATGAGCGAAATATAGTAATTATACGAAAAATAAATAATACTAATTCAAAATTTCCTAGAAAAGCTGGAATTCCAAAAAAAGAGCCAATTAAATAAAAATTTTAAGAGTATATTTTAACAAAATATTATAAAAATTTGTTGACATATGCTCTTTTTTTTTATATTATATAATGAGATTGGAGGGACAAAATTGGGGAAAATTATATCAGTAGCAAATCAAAAAGGTGGAGTTGGAAAAACAACAAAAACAATAAATGTAAGTGCAATGCTTGCAAAGAAGAATAAGAAAGTATTATTAGTTGACGCAGATCCTCAAGGTAATGCAACTAGTGGATTAGGTATAAGTAAAAATAGCGAATTTTCGACATATGATGTATTAATAAATGAAGTAGAAATACCTAATACAATTCAAAAAGTTAAAGTAAAAAATTTAGAAGTTTGTCCAGCAAACATGAGTTTGGCAGGAGCAGAGGTAGAGTTAGTATCAGCAGTAGGTAGAGAGTACAGATTTAAGGATAAATTAGACAAAGTTAAAGACTATTATGATTACATTTTTATTGATTGTCCTCCATCACTTGGGCTAATTACTTTAAATGCATTAAGTGCGTCTGATAGTGTGCTTATACCAGTACAATGCGAATATTTTGCTTTAGAAGGAGTTGGAGAGCTATTAAAAACAGTTGACTTAGTAAGAAAATATTATAACAGGAATCTAACTGTGGAAGGTGCTGTTCTTACAATGTATGATGCAAGAACAAAATTATCTAATCAAGTAGTACAAGAAGTTAATAAATTCTTTGAAAATAAGGTATTTGAAACAGTGATACCAAGAAATGTAAGACTAAGTGAAGCTCCTAGCTATGGATTACCAATAGTGGTATATGATCCGATGTCTAAGGGTGCTAGAAGTTATGAGAAACTTGTAAAAGAGTTTTTAAAGAAGAATAAATAGAGGAGGTTAATAGGTTATGGCAAAAAGTGCAGGATTAGGAAAAGGTTTAGATGCTTTATTTGCTGGAAGTGCAGTACTAAAAGAGATGAAGCAAGAAGAAAATAGTGAAGAAACAATAAAGAAAATAAAATTAATAGATATCGAGCCAAATGTTGAGCAAGCAAGAAAAAAATTTAATGAAGAATCTTTAAATGAACTTGCCCAATCAATAAAGACATATGGTGTTATACAACCTATTATAGTAGAGCAAAAAGAGGATTATTATAAAATAATTGCAGGCGAAAGAAGATGGAGAGCAGCTAAAATAGCAGGTCTTGAGGAAATACCATGTATTGTAAGAAATGAAGATGAGCAAAAAACAAAGGAGATTTCTCTAATAGAGAATATACAAAGGGAAAACTTAAATCCAATTGAAAAAGCAATTGGATATAGAGAATTAATTGATAATTATAATTTAAGACAGCAAGATTTAGCAGATAAATTGGGAATTAGTAGGACAAATGTTACAAATACTCTTAGAATTTTGAATTTAGATAGTAGAGTAATAGAACTTGCAATAGAAGGAAAGTTAACAGAAGGTCATTGTAGATCCCTTCTTTCATACGAAAACCCAGATAAACAATATGAAATGGCGCTTAGAATTATAAATCAAGGACAAACTGTAAGAGATATTGAAAGAGCAGTAAAAAATACTAAAAAGATAAAAGAAAAAAACAGGAGATATGAGGCTGTGTATAGAGATGTAGAAGATAGTTTTCAACATTTCTTTGGAACAAAAGTAAAACTTACAGCAGGAACAAATAGTGGAAGAATAGTTATACAATATACTTCAAATGATGAATTAGAAAGATTATTAGATTTAATTAAAAATAATGAATAACTGGAGGAGTTTATGGACAATATAATATTTGTAATTATTTCTATATTATCCTTACTGGTCTCTTTTATTAGTATATATTTTTCTTTAAAGATATACAAAAAATACGAGTTAAATATGAAAAAACTTGGCGAAGGAAAAGATTTTGCAGAAATGCTTAAAAGTTATGTTTCACAAGTAGAAGAATTAAATAAGAGAGATGACCAAATCATAGAATTTTGTAATAGACTTAATAATGAATTAGCCAAATGTATTAAAAAAGTAGGCCTATACAAATATAATGCATTTGGAAATACTAAAAATGATTTAAGTTTCACACTTGCATTATTAGACAGAAATAATAGTGGAATAGTGATAAATTCCATATATGGACAAGATAATTCTAATGTGTATACAAAATCAGTTTTTGATGGAAAATCAAAATCAAAGTTATCAGAAGAAGAGCAAATGGCTATAAATATAGCAATGATAGATAATAAAAATACTAAGAAAAAAGAAAAAGTTGAAGAATAGTTAAAAAACTTGAAATTTCTATTGACATATAATGCTTAAATGTGGTATTATAAATACTGTTACAGAAACTTGTAACAGTAACATGGAGAGGTGGTCGAGTTGGTTTATGGCACCAGTCTTGAAAATTGGCGTAGGTTTGTAGCCTACCGTGGGTTCGAATCCCACCCTCTCCGCCATTTTTTTATATAAATGAATATTATGAGCTTCTAATAATTTGGAGATTTACCCAAGTGGTTGAAGGGGACAGTTTGCTAAACTGTTAGGGTTCGTATAGGGCCGCGAGGGTTCAAATCCCTCAATCTCCGCCAAAAAGGATATAAAGAGAAACATCTTTATATCTTTTTTTTATTACGCTTTAGCCTTGTGAAACTCAGTGAAACAAAATTCACGTTCTATGCACGTGAGTTTAAAAAAATTTGAGTAAGGCATTTCCCCATGGTATAATATTGATGTTCGAGCTGATAAAATATGAAATGAGAGATGACTTATTATATTAGTAAATATGTATAGAACAAATAAATAATAAAAATAAATAATAAATAAATAATAAAATAAATAATAAAATAAATAATAAAATAAATAATAAAATAAATAATAAATAAATAATAAAATAAATAATAAAATAAATAATAAAATAAATAATAAAATAAATAA
>USTA01000053.1 GCA_900557475.1 uncultured Clostridium sp.
AATATAGCAAAGGAGCTATGTATTTTAGACGTATCTAAAATGCATGGCTTTTTTGAACTGTATCAATATAATTATGTAAAGTATATAAGACAAAGGAAAAGTCAATGACAGAATAATAAAAAAGTAAACGGAGGAAATGAAAATGAAGGAGAAACTAAAGAAAGCAAGAGGAATAACGTTAATAGCATTGGTAGTAACCATAATAGTACTATTAATCTTAGCAGGAGTAGCAATAACTTTAAGTATAGGAGAAAATGGAATATTTAAAAGAGCGGGACAGGCAGCAGATACTTGGGAAAATGCAACAAAAAATGAAGAAAAAGAAATGAATGGAGTAGTAGATATAATAGACAACATAAATGCAGAAAATAATGGTTCAAGTGGAAATTATGACAAAGAAAAAAGGGTAAATGCACCAGCTCTAAAAACAGGAATGACACCTATAAAATTTAATGAAGCAACAGCTAGCAAAAAAGGCGAAGCAGTAAAAACAACAAAAGAAGATAAAGACTGGTATTCATATGAAAATAAAAAATGGGCAAATGCAGAAACACAAGACGGAAGTATGTGGGTATGGATACCAAGATATGCATATAGAATAAATAGTGATACACAAACAACAGATATAGTATTTTTAATAGGAACATCGGACAATTATTATGATGAACAAGGAAAACTTCAAACGGCCAAAAGATGTAAGTCGAAAAAAGAAAAAGTAGACACAGAGGCAGGCTATACAGTACATCCAGCATTTACAGACGAATCAAGCATAGAATTTAGAAATGGTGGATGGGATAGGGAATTAACAGGAGTATGGGTATCAAAATTTGAAGCAGCATATGCAACAAGTGGAGAACTACCTAACAAAGCACCAGTAAAAGAAAGTAGTGTAGTATATACAGTAGCAAGTGTATGGGCACCACTTATAGAATTAAAAGGAGTAAAACCTAATGCAACGGTAGACGGGGGAATGTCAGCAAGAAACTGGATAGATGGAAAATATGAAGTAAATAAAGAAAAGATAAAATATCCAACATTTCAAGGCTCGAGTTACGCTATGAATTATACAAGTATAAATGATGCGAACAATATTTCAAGAGCATTAACAGAGGAAGGAAATATATACGGACTTTCGACATTAGATACAGATAGCCATTTAATGAAAAACAGTGAATGGGGAGCGGTAACATACTTATGCAAAAGTACAAAATATGGAATAGGAAACAAAGATATAGCTGTAAATAGCAAAGATTTAAATAATGGAGGAGTAAGTAATACAAAGGAACAAGGAAATAAATTAGCAAGTGTATATGCAGTAACAGGATATAATAGTGATAATAATGAGTGGAATGATTATTTAGGGGAAAGCTTAAGTAGTTCAACAACAGGAAATATATATGGAATATATGACTTAGCAGGAGGTTGTTGGGATAGAATGACGGGGTATATAAATAATGGCGTTAATAAGGAAGCGGCGAGTGTAGTTGTAGGAAAAGATAAGAGTACAAAATATGCAACTGTATATCCGTATTCAGATGTAGGTGAAACAGATACAGAAAAGGCTAAAACAAATTATAATTTAAATGACAAGATTTTTGGCGATGCGATAATTGAAACATCTACATTAGGAGATGGTGATACTAGTTGGAATAATAAATTTTCGGAATATATAGGAGGAGAAAAACCATTTTTCGTTAGAGGTGGAACGTATAAAGAGATGAATAATTACGGAATTTGTGCATTTACTAGATGTAATTCTTTGCCTAGCTATAATCTAGGGTTTAGAACGGTATTAGCATAATTTAATAAGACTAAATACAAAACACAGGAAATTTAAAATGAATATCCCATCTAAAATTAAAGGTTTTATCTAATTTTAGATGGGATATCAGGCTACTAATGAATAGCTAAAAATATGTTTCTTATATATATTAAATTCAATTAATCAACAAGTTTTGGACCTATTTGTGTTATAGTACCAGCACCTTGAGTTAGAACTATATCATCTGGTTTTGCATTTCTTTTTATAAATTCTACAATATCGTCAAAATTTGGAATGTAATATGCAGTTCTACCCATTGAATCAATTTTTTCAACAATATCTTTTGCAGAAATTCCATATGTATTTTTTTCTCTTGCAGCATAAATATCTGTAACTACAATATTATCAAATTTCATAAGAGAAGAAGCAAATTCATCAAGCAATTCCTTTGTTCTACTATATGTATGAGGTTGAAATATAACCCAAGAATGATTATAGTTCTTTTTAGATAAAGCGTCATATACAGCATTTATTTCTGTTGGATGATGTCCATAATCATCATATACTTTTACATCATTAAATTCACCAATATATTCGAATCTTCTATGAGCTCCCTTATATTTTTGAAGAGCGTTTTTTATATCATTTTTATCTAGTCCAAATTCATTACATAAAGCTATACAAGAAAGAGCATTTAACACATTATGCTTTCCAGGAACAGATAATTTCATTGTTTTATAAAATGTATTATTATAATATACATCAAAAGATGGGAAACCATTTTTATCAAATGATATATTTTTGGCTACAAAGTTAGCATTTGAAGAGTTTATGCCAAATGTTAAGCTTTTTGCTTTTGTATATTGTGATAAATGAGAACAATTTTCATCATCAGCATTATATACTAAAATACCATCATCAGGTAAGAGTTTAACATATTTTATAAATGAAGCCTTTATATTATCAAGAGATCCATAATAATCTAAATGGTCATTATCTATATTTAAAATGATTTCTGCTTTTGGAAAAAATTTTAAAAAGCTTTCTACATATTCACAAGCCTCTAAAATAAAGAAATCACTATTTCCAACTTTGTAATTTCCATCAATTGCATCAAGAGCGGCCCCTATTTGAATTGTGGGATCTTTTTTGGCTTCTAAAAAGCACATTGAAAGCATAGAAGTAGTTGTAGACTTGCCATGTGTTCCAGAAACACATAAAGTATTTCTAAAGCATTTAGTTATCTCTCCTAAAAAGTCAGCCCTTTCTACAACTGGAATTCCTAATTTATGTGCTTCAACAAGTTCTATATCATTATTTTGGATTGCTGCTGAAAATATTACTAAATCAGCTTGAGATAATTTTGATAGATTATGGCCAATAGAAACATCTATTCCATTAGAAATCAATTTATCTGTAACTTCAGATGCAGAAATATCAGAGCCAGAAACTGAAAATCCCCAGTTTTTTAAAATTTCAGCAATTCCACTCATGCTAACTCCGCCGATTCCAATCATGTAAATTTTTTTATATCGTTTTAATTCTTGAATGTTAGTCAAGTAATTCACTCTCCTTTAAATTTATTATATGTCCACTTAACAATTATATTACAAATCTGGGAAAAAAACAATATGTATGGTGACATAAAACTCGAACTTTTTTGTAAAATAAAGAAGGAAAATAGAAATTCTTAGCGAATATATAAAATAGTATGGAAATAAAATGTACCATATAATACAAAACTTTGGAAGGAGATTACATATTATGGAAATCACAGACGTAAGATTAAGAAAAGTAAATTCAGAGAACAGATTAAAAGCTGTTGCATCTGTAACATTTGATAACGAATTTGTTGTACATGAAATTAAAGTTATCAAAAATCCTGAAGGAGTATTATTTATTGCTATGCCTAGCAAAAAGATTAAGAGCACTGGAGAACATAAGGATATAGCACATCCTATAAATCCTGCTACTAGAGAAAAAATCCAAAAAGCTATATTAGAAGTATACAATAATACCCCTGAACCTGAGGAAAAAGAAGAATCTTCAGATTCAGAAGAATAATAAATTTTAAGGAGGCAGGAAGCCTCCTTTTATGTTATTGTATAAAAAGAATAAAACTTTCCTTATACAATAATATATTTTGAAAGAAAAATTAAAATAAGTTATATTATAAATGTAAAAGTGAGGAAAATTTATGACAGATAAAGAAAATAGAAAGATGAGTATAAATGCAATACTTACAAATATATTGCGTGTTTTTATAATAATTTTAGCAATAGTTTTATGCATTGAAAAAGATTACAAAAATATGGGGATTTTAGCTCTTACAATGGTATTAACATTTTATGATAAAATTGTAGCAAAAGTTTTTAAAATAGAATTAGAAGAAAAACTAAAAATAGCAATAACTTTATTTATTTTTGGAGCACAATGTTTAGGTACAGTATTAGGCTTTTATGGAAAATTTTTGTGGTGGGATACAATGCTCCATACATTGTCTGGTGTCATATTCTTTTTTGTAGGAGAAACTTTATTAAAACAGATTTCAAACAAGGAAAAAGTGAAACTAAATAATAAAAAGATAATTATAATATTTGCAGTTTGCTTTGCACTTTCAACAGGCGTTTTCTGGGAGATATTTGAGTTTTTTGTAGATACTGTATTTGGTCAAAACATGCAAGTGGCAAAAGGACTAATGGGCAGGGATGCGATTATGGATACTATGATAGACCTAATTTCATTAGTGGTAGGGACTTCCTTTATTGCAGGTTTGCAGATATTTGGAATAAGTAAAAAGAAAGATTCATTAGAAAATAATGAAAGCATTAAATAAAATGTTAAAAATTAAGTACAATAAAAAAATAAATATAAAAAAAGAATGATGAGTATAAACTTATCATTCTTTTTACTTATTATAGTTCTAAATCGTCATCTTTATCGGAAATTACTACTTGTGTATTTTTGTTATCATCAAATTCTTTTTTATTTTCTTTATTTTCAACGATTTTTCCTTTTTCGTATTTTATAGGTGTATTTGATAACTCATTCGTTTTTATAGTTGTATTCATAATAGCTTTTAAAGTATCCTTAATATCAAGGTTATCTTTATTTCGCAAAAGTGACTCTAGTTTTAATTGATATTCAATTGACCTAGAAAGTACATCTGGAATATTGTCTGGAGTAATAGAAATATGGCTACCTACTTGAGCATAATTACTATCTTCATTTTCATATGCTACTCTAAACTCAGCACCTTCATAATTTGAAGGTGGAAGAGTAACTAACGCTCCAGCAGACTTTATTGGAGCATCTCCATTAGTCTCTTTATAGGCATCAAATACAGTAGTAGTAATTATATCGTGCGAAAGATCATTACTTTCTTTTAATAAATTTAAGACCTGCTCAGAAGTAATTGAATCTGCATTTTCTTGATATTGTGAAATAATATCATTTAATTTTATATTAAAAGCTTTTTGCTCTAAATTTAAATTTCTATCACTAGACTCAGAAATTTTTGTTGTAGTAGAAGATTTATTAAAGGCATCAAGATTACCTAAATTTTCTTCTTGGGAATTCTCAAGTCTATTAGCGGTTTTATCAAAAGAAGAGTAATCGAGTGTAACTGCAACTATTCCAGCAGAAACAATAGCACCTAAAATTCCTAATTTAAGTGAAAGAGATAATTTTTTGTTTCTTTTTCTTAAAGGTTTCCCTTTATTAACAAAAGTTTTTTTGTTGTTTTTTTGTTTTCTATCAAATTCTTCTCTATCAAGTTTTTCTCTAAGCTCCTTTTTTTCTAAATAATTATCTTGAACCATTTTTACAGCGTCTAGCTTTAATTCATTATTCTTATATTCATTATTATACATAAATTCCTCCATAAAACTATATAAATTAATTATAACATTAAAAAAATATATTTACAATATATATAGTAAAATGTTAGAATACTTAATATGCTAAAACTAAGAAAATATAAAAAATAAAGGAGGATATTAGTAAAAATGAATATTTTTTACAGTATAATTTATGGACTAATTGAAGGCATAACTGAATGGCTTCCAATAAGTAGTACAGGACATTTGATTTTAGCAGAGAACTTTTTGAAATTTGAAGGTCTTTCAGAAGGTTTTTTTGACATGTTTGAAGTGGTTATTCAGTTAGGTGCAATACTTGCAGTAGTAGTACTATATTTCAAAAATATTTGGCCTATAAAAAAGCAAAAAACAAAACATAGTGAAGGTTTTGGGGTGGACAAAAATATTTTGAACTTATGGGGAAAAATATTGGTAGCTTGTATACCAGCAGCAATAGTAGGAATATTATTTGATGATTTATTAGATAAATATTTATACAATTCATGGGTTGTTGCAACAATGTTAATAGTAGTAGGAATTGCATTTATCCTTATTGAAAATAGAAAAAAAGGAGATAAATCAAGAGTTAATGAAATTTCTGATTTAACTTATAAAGATGCTTTAATAATAGGTCTATTTCAACTAATTGCAGCAATTTTACCAGGAACATCACGCTCAGGTGCAACTATAATT
>USTA01000054.1 GCA_900557475.1 uncultured Clostridium sp.
CATAAGTCCAAATGGCATCATTGTTTCTAAACAAATTCTTCCATTAATATTATATTTTTTATGGCTATAATCCCACCATCTTGCTTTAAATAGTTTCTCCATTATCCAGCTTGTAAAATATTCTAAGGCTCCCGCTAAAATCATTGCCATACAAAATACAATTACCCAATTGTCTTTATAGTTTTGAAGTAATAGTGATATAATTATTGCTCCGCTTCCATATATGGGGCATACTGGTCCTATTAAAAATCCTCTATTTACAAACTTTTTAGCTATAATAGAACAATCAATTTCCTCTATAAGCCACCCCAAAAAAGAATATATTATAATGATTAAAAATATATTTGTAACTTCTTCCATTATTTTTCCTTTCTTTCTCTTACAAATTATACAATGTTATTTATTTTTTTGCAAGGCTAACCTCCATATGATAGCTATTCACGATTTCTTTTTTAAGTTTATAATTATTTTACTTTTCCTCTTTCATTTTTTTATAAAGTATGATAGAATAATGTTGAAATTTGTCAAACCTAGGAGGAAACTATGAAATTTAATAAATGTTCTCGTTGTGGATGTTTTTTCTCGTCATTAGATGATGTATGTCCAAGTTGTAAGTCAAAAGACGAAATAGATATAAGGACTTTAAAAAATTTTTTAGATAATACAGATAAACCTGTTTCATTAAATAGTTTGTCTTCACATTCTGGAGTAGAGCTAAAGAATATAAATAGATACATCGAAACTAATGAATTTACAAATTATAAAAACATATTACAAAATGATGATTTTAGTAACGTAAAAATTAAATTATAAAATTTTATTTAATTTGAAAATCAAATGCTATTTTTGTGTTACTATAAAAAACAGCCTTAAATAATAAGGGGCTGTTTTTTATTTAATATCTTTTTTAATCTTAAACTATTAATAGTAACACAAATACTACTTAATGTCATTGCTATTGATGCTATCATAGGATTTATTGTAAATCCTATACTCGAAAATGTTCCTACTGCTATTGGTAGCATGCATAAATTATAAAAAAATGCCCAAAACAAGTTTTGTTTTATATTTTTAATTGTAGCTTTACTTATGAATATTAAATCATTTATTTTCCCTATATCATTATTCATAAGTACTATACTGCTACTTCCTATTGCTATATCTGTTCCTGTGCTCATAGATACACCTATATCTGCTCTTACTAGTGCTATACTATCATTTATTCCATCACCGCACATCATAACTGGTCCATCGTTTTTTAACTTATCTATTTCTTCTGCTTTATCTTTTGGAAGTACCCCTGCAATCACATTTTCTATTCCAATCTCTTTTGCTATTGTTTTAGCTGCTACTTCGTTATCTCCTGTAAGCATAACAACATTCATATTCTGTTTTTCTAACTTTTCTATATTTTCTTTTGAACCACTTCTTATAGTGTCTCTTATTCCTACTAATGCTAATAATTGTTCTTTATTTGCTAAGTACAAAATACTGCTTCCTTTTTTTGCAAGACTTATTTCATCTTTTTCGTCTACCACTATTCCTTTTTGATTCAAAAATTTCCTATTTCCAACAATATATTCTATATCATCTATCTTGCCTTCAACGCCAAGCCCCTGAATACTTTTAAATTCTTTTACTTTCTTTAGTTCTATTTTCTTTTCTTCCGCTTCTCTAACAATTCCTTTAGCAATTGGATGTTCTGATTTTTTCTCTATACTCGCTATAATTTGTAAAATAGTTATATCATCATTATTATTTGAATAATTAATAATCTTATCTATTTTTAACTTTCCATTTGTTAAAGTTCCTGTTTTATCAAATATAATACTTTTTACTTTATGCGCATTTTCTAAACTCTCCGCATTTTTTATAAGAATTCCTTTTTTACTAGCCTCTCCCTCTGCTATTACAATTGATAGTGGAGTAGCTAATCCTAAACTGCAAGGACATGCTACAACTAACACAGTTATAAAAGTATTAATAGCATTTTTATAGTCCTTTGTGAATACAAGCCAACATATTGAAGCCATTATTGCTATTATAATTATTATAGGAACAAAATATCCACTTATTTTATCTGCAACCTTTGCTATTGGAGCTTTTGTACTAGTTGCTTCCACAACAAGTTTTACAATTTCAGAAATTGTAGATTCTTTTCCTACTTTTTCAGCTTTATATATAATAGTTCCATCATAATTTACACTTCCTGCTACAACTTTCATTCCTTCAGTTTTTTTGCTTGGTTTACTCTCACCTGTAATAAATGATTCATCTATATGAGTTGTTCCTTCTGAGATTGTTCCATCTACCGCAATCTTTTCTCCTGGTCTGCAAACAATAAAGTCTCCATGTTTTATTTCATCAATTGTAACAGGCTCTTCTTTTCCATTTCTTAATATTGTAGCATACTTCGGTGTTATTAGCATTAATGATTCTATTGCTTCTTTAGTTTTATCTTTATTTTTTCCTTCTATAAATCTTCCTATATTCATAAAAAATATTATAAGAACTGAAGACTCATAATATAGATTGTTTACATATGTAGTATCACCTTGAAAAATTTTATAACTTCCATAAAT
Organism: uncultured Clostridium sp.; assembly: GCA_900557475.1. Lineage (GTDB taxonomy): Bacteria > Bacillota > Clostridia > TANB77 > CAG-508 > CAG-793. The sequence goes on from USTA01000054.1 coordinate 2,583, forward strand.
ACTATATATCATACTACTTAACACACCTAGCCCCACTAAGGTATCCATATTAGGTGAACTATGAATTAAATTTTTATATCCATTTTTCAAAATATTTGAACCTAGCACACATGCTATTAATGCCAAAAGTAACTGTATTATTGCATAAGATTTTGGATTTTCTTCTGCTGATACATATGGAATGCTAGGAAGCCCTATCATCCTTCCCATTCCTCTATATATAATTATAGCCGAAATTATACCAAGTCCTATTAGTTTAAACTTTTGTTTTTTCTCTTTTTTAACTTCTTTTTTTAGATTGTCTATTCCTAGACTTTCAAAACCAGCCTTTTTAATAAATTTTTCTATACTACTTATATCTAATTTATTTTCATCGTATTGAATATTTGCATTATTCATTACTAAATTTACTGATGCTGAAATGACTCCTTCCTGTTTGTTTAAATATTTTTCCAATCCACTAGAACAAGCACTACAAGTCATTCCACCTATTTTTAGTAACACTTTTTTCATTTTATGCTTTGCTCCTTATTTTAATTAAAGTCCATAATATTTTAGGTTAATTTATAACTTCAAAACCTGAATTTTCTATTTCTTCTATTATTTCCTCTTCATCTAAAACTATATCGTCATATTTTATATTAGCATTTTTTTCGCTCAAACTGACTTTTACTTCTTTTACTCCTTCTAAATCATTTAATACATTCGTCAATCTTTTAGAACACGCTTCGCAATGCATTCCATTTACTTTTAGCTCTATTTCTTTCATTACACTTCTCCTTCATTATATATTATTTTTACAAGCCCAATATCATGACCGCACATAAATTTAAGTACTTTTTCTATATCTTCATTTTTATTTATTTTAACTTTTAAAATATGTCCTCCATTTACAAACTCATGATATGGTGCTTCTACTTTTGTCTTAATTTTATACTCAGTTTCTAAAGGAACTTCAAAAGATGATGTATAGCAATCTTTGTCTGTAACTCCTGCAATTTTGCCAAAGATAACTCTATCAAGTTCTAAAAATTGTTTTGCTATCTTTAAGTCTTCATCACCTGCAAGTTCAAAATTAAGATTATATTTTTTTGAAAAGCCATCAACTTTTCTTCTCATTTCTTTTACTATTTTTATTCCTAGCTCTCCAGTTTCTCTACTTTCAGCATGGTTCTTTCCAGTTAGTGCTATCAAGCATTCATTTAAGCCTATGAATGATATTTTCATTATTCCCTGCTTTAAGCATTTTTTTACCTTATCATCTTCTTTTAATTTTTCCGAATCAATCCATACATTTTGTTTCATTAAGAAAGGAAAGTTAAATACTTTTTTATTGCCTTGGATTTCTAGTCTTTCAATTAATTGATCTTTCACTAATTCTAGTTTCGAATCTAAATCATTAAAAAATTCTTCTATATTATCTTTATGTTTTAGTGCAATCCTTGGAAGATTTATAGTTGTGGTTGACAATATTCCTCTTCCTTCTGCTGTTTCCTTTTCTTCGTCAACAATATTCTCTATAATTCTTGAGCCATTATTTAAATATGTTGCTTCTGTGCCAAAATCTCCTAATTTATACATTTGTGAATTAAATGGTGCATCTAAATAACTAAATTGTATATTTTTCTCTTCCTTTACTAGGTCACAAGCAAACTTAAATAGATCATTATTTTTATCTTTTTCATCATAATTAATTCCTTTTTTGACTTTAAAAGTTATTATAGGAGTCGCTGTTTCTCTGCATTCTCCAATACCTTCTTTTATGCATTTTAGTATATTTTGTATAACCATTCTACCTTCTAAGCTAGTATCTGTACCTAAATTTATTGTAGTAAATCTAGATCTTTTATTTTCTGAACACAAAGTATTTAAATTATGTACAAAGGCTTCCATTGCTTGATATGTTAAATAATTCGTTTTCTCAAGAGCACTTTTATATGATATTCTAAGCATCCTCTTTAATTGTTCTGCGTTTCTTGTGAACTTGTAAAAGTCTTCTATATCAAAATCTATTGATGTTAATTTATCTATTTCTCTTTCTATTCCATTTATTGCAATAAATTTATCATAATCTGTAAATTCTAATATATCATATATTGTCTGCCTAAATTGTTTTTTAAACGTCTTTAGCACTCCTGGTGCCATATAATAGTCAAATGCTGGTATTCCTTGCTCACCATCTTGGTCTTTTTGATTTCCTGAAATAGCGATAATCGTCAAAATAGAATATGTTAGTATATTTTGAGGCTCTCTTATTTGACTATTTTCTGTTGAAAAACCATCCTGAAATAGTTTCTCTATGTTTATCATTGTACTCTCTGTTGTTCCCATTGGATAAAAATCCACATTATGAATATTAATATCTCCATTCTCATGTGCTTCTGCAAATTTTTTCTTTATTAAATATGATGTCGCAAATTCCTCTGATACAGTGCTTCCATATGCAGACATTGTTTGCATGGCATTTTTATTATCTAATACAACTTCACCATCTTCTTTTGTTTTTAGTCCTAATTTTTCTAAGGCTTTTAAAAATTTATGTTTTCTCTTTTCATCTAAAAATATCTCTCTTGATTGGGCCCTATTTTCTCTATATTCCGAAAAAGACTTAAAAACATCTTCATATTTGTTCTCCTTAAGTTCTATTTCAATTAAGTCTTGGATTTCTTCTATTTTGATTTTATCTTTATTAAGTTTTACTATTTTTTCTATTACTTTATTATATATTATATTAACATCATCTTCTGTATATTTTTTTATTTCTGAATCAGACTCAATACTATCAAATCCTTTTTTTATTGCAATTGCGATTTTGGTTCCATCAAAAGGTACTTTTTTTCCATCTCTTTTTACTACAAGCTTGTTTGATAAAATTTCTTCATTCATCCTTGCTTCCTCATCTAATTAAATTTAGGTTTTCATATATGGTTTTACCTATAAACATTTAATTTCATACAATTCTTGACTTAAAATATAGTTTGCTTTTTCCATACTATTTGAATGTATATATCCTAAAATTTCATCTTTGGCTACAATATCTCCTGTTTTTTTATTAAACACAAAACCTACTGTTTTATCTATTTCATCATCTTTCTTTTGTCTTCCCGCACCTAAATAAACTGTTAGCTTTCCAACTTTTCCTGCATCTAATCTTTCTATCATTCCAGATTTTCTTGCTTTTATAGGTACAATAAATTGTGCTTTAGGAAATTTATTTGTATTTTCTAAATATGAAATATCTCCTCCCTGATTTTCTACTAATGCTACAAACTTTTCATATGCTTTTCCGTTTTTAATGTTTTCAATTATTTTTTGTTTGCCTTCTTCTATATCTCCCACTTTATTAGCTAATAGTAACATATTACTACCCAACTCTGTTATAATATTTTCTATATCCTTTGGCATTGTATTTCCTTTTAATACATTTATTGCTTCTATTACTTCTAGAATATTTCCTACATTATTTCCTACTGGTTCATTCATATCTGTTATAATACATTTTGTCTCTCTATTAGCTAATTTTCCTATATTCGTCATAAGTATAGCTAGTTTTTCTGCTTCTTCTATGTTTTTCATAAAAGCTCCGCTTCCACAAGTTACATCTAGTACTATTTTGTTAGCACCTGAAGCAATTTTTTTGCTCATAATACTTGATGCGATAAGCGGTATGCTTTCTGTACAGTTAATTGTGTCTCTTAGTGCATATATTTTTTTATCGGCTGG
>USTA01000055.1 GCA_900557475.1 uncultured Clostridium sp.
TTGTTACCAAAAAACAACTCTGCATTTCGACCTATTAATAGTCCCAAAACAAGACTAAGAACAGCCATTACAGAAAATATCCTCACAAATATACCATTTAAAGCTGGAAGTTTTGATACATCCGCAGCTTTAGTTTGCACATAATATCGAATCACTGCTGCATTCATTCCAGCATTAAAAATTGTTAGGTATCCAGAAAACGAGTTACAGAGAGAATAAACTCCATACTCCCCTTGACCCAAACTCCGAAGGATAATAGGTGTATATATAATACCGGTTAAACACTGTACAGTAATTATTAAGTAAGAAAATATCGCTCCTAATGAAATTTCTTTCTTTTTTCTAGATTCCATAGAGTTTAATCTCTCTCCACTTTACGTATATTATTCTCTCAATGCCTTATCAATAAACCCATAAGACACTTCTTGCATCTTCTTAAGAGAGCTTATATCTTTTTCATAATCTATATTTTTTATAGATAAGAGATAATTCAAATCAAATTTGTATTCACAATCTATAAAACGTTCTTCATTATGTAACATACCAGTTAATGTTCTAATCCTATTATCCATGCCCTTGCTGCCAATTCTGCTGAAAACTGAACACTGTACCATGAATATACTTAAAAAATAGATGCATGAAGGATATCTATAAATAAAATTTTAGCATATTTATATAAGACAAAAAATCCTGCGGTCTTGCACTATAAATTTGTATGTCTCCAAAATTAATATTATTGGTCTCAATTCTTTGTTGCATATGAGGTATAGTAACTACAGAAAGATTCTTTTAGAACGCATCTTTTTGTTAGAGCCAGGAAATAGCAAAACACGTATTTCTCCTTAATCTTTCTTGTAGAAGTCACTTCATTCCAACTATCCAAGGGTAATAATAATGTAGGATCTAAAGCTACCGTGATATCTTCATTATCGACTCATTGCGTGAGTTTTTTAATGTATCCCTCTCCCTCACCGATATAAAGAGCAATCTTTAGTATATTCCTTTATAGCATTCAATCCATCATCATTAAACTCAGATTTTCCGATGCTGACAGCATAAGCAACCTTCTTCTTTGTAGGCGGAACAAAATCCAAAAATACGCCGGCCATTCATCATGCCAAACCTAGTCACTACCAGTAAAAAAAGTGGAGTAATTATTAATGCAGGCCTTAATATTGCATTCGTTGTATATATTAGTCGAATGTGGTACTAGTTCCATTGCAGAACTTTTGACAATCACATTGCGTTTAATTATTTTTATAGTCGTATAAAAAACTGATATTGGGAATGATAGTGTATATTCTAACTTTTCTTTAATGGATAGCAGAATACATGTCATAACAAATCTGCTCCGCACAGTATCCTTTACTCTCAAGATATTTTACGAGGTCATAAGATTACAAAATACCCCCGTAATTTGTAACTCATAAAATATAGTAATAATTCCAATTTTTTATTATTGCCTATATGCTTTATTGTCGTCATGATAAATCACTCTCATTAGATAAAGAAAATTCTCCCTTTGTATTTTTTGCTGCAATATTGTAATTTTTAATTCCTGTAATTTTGTAACCAATATAATTATAAGTACTACAGGCAAGAGGTAAAATATCATTTAATAATCCTTTAAAGGAATCATCATTATTAGTAGCTACATTATCAGATTTATAATTACTCCAATTTGGTTTCTAAGGAAAACATTAAGAATAAATTAATACTCAATATTACCTTCAGAAAAATATTTCATAATATACTATTAATCTGCTCTACTTGACTTCATTTTGATTCTATGATTACTTTTAAAGTTCTGTCTAAAGAAAATAGCAGCCTTCTCTCGTTCCTCTTTTAGAATGCATTTCGTAATTGTATAGTCAGTTTCAAATAAAAACGAAGAGTCATAAATAGAATCTCTTGAATGATCAATTCTAGGGTATTTTCTTTCCATTAACATAAATTTTGTTAATAACGTATCAATGCGGTCTTGCATATTTTTTCCATCCGAACGGTTTACTGCCAAAAAAGCTTTCCTAAATATAATGGAAAATACTATTGCATGAAAGCTATCTGTTACCACCAATTTTGAGTGACTAATCCAATATAAAAACTCATCTGGACGGGTTTTAGTATAAAACGGACTTTTGACATCATTAATGTAAACAATACTGTAATTATATCTTACACCTATTTCCCTTATATATTCACTTGTGTCCTTATCCAAATCCCCCAGTGCATAGACTAAAATATATTCTTCATCTAAAAATAATAAAGGCATTTTTTGAATCTTCCACCACACATCATCCTCTATCAGCATAGTTGGATCAAGCAGAACCGTTGCTTGTTGTCCTGTTTGACGTTCAATTAATACTGCCCCCTCATTTTCTCGGCATGATAAATATCTAAATCCACGTAAACCTGAGGTATAAATGGAATTCCATCTATATGGAATTTTTTTAAACCCAAAACTCGGAGCCATTGTAATTCTCTGCCATGGCGAAGCAAATTTAAGAAAGAAAAATTCTAATTCCTTTTTCTCTCCATGCATACAATGCCATACTTGATCGCTCCCCACAACAAAATAATCATACTTTTCTTTCAAGTACGGATCTAATTTCCTATAATGCACTTCATTACCAAGTTTTATATACTCATCAGAAAAGGTTTTAATATATCTGCGTCTATCAGACAGAACATGAGATGCTATCTTCTCTCTTTTGGGTTTTACCATATTAGCCAGTTTATTCTTAACTCTACATAAAACATGGTATGGATCCTTTGGAGGATGATTCTCTTCCCAATAAGGTATAGTTTCCACATCAAATCCTAACTGTTCAAAATATACTTGTGTCGCATAATTTTGTAACTTATTTCCAAAATTTATATTATCATAAAGTGTTACAATTGCTATTTTCACACCTACCTTGCTTCCTTTCCATTTATAGAATAAAAATATCCCACTTATCTTGTTTAAATAATATATTATAGTATAGAAGGATTGCATTATGAAACTTAAATAAAATATAACTTATATTTCTTCGCGGAGATTCTCCTAACTTAAATTTCATTAACTGTTCAAAATTTCCCGAATATAAATCTATATTATTTCTAATAATTTCCAATCGCATAAGTAAAGTTTTTTTCACTGACTTTGTAATTTCTTTGCTTCTTGATCCTGGTTTAATTCGATAATAAAATAATGCTTGATTGACCCTTCCTACCTTCATTCCTGAATAACAATATCTTATAAAAAATTCCCAATCTTCTATTCCTAACCTCATTTTTTCATTGAATCCACCAATATCCAAGATCCTCTTTTTTTGCAACAGGCATGTAATTCCAAATGCCGAATTGTAAACCAATAATTGCTTATAATTTGGATGATTTTTCAAAATTCTAAGACGATTGATAGAACCAAAAAACCTTGTAAAAGAATACACCAAGAGAACATCTTTGTTTTTTATCTGTAAATCCATTACCTTCTCTACAAATGTGTTTTCTAATTTGTCATCTCCATCCAAAAAGATAATATAATTTCCCTGTGCATAATTCACTCCCACATTTCGCGCAACGGAAACTCCGGAGTTTTTTATACGAATGATTTGCTCTCCCTTTTTTTCCAATTCTTTTAATTTTTCTATTGTATTCAAGTCATCAGATCCATCGTCTACAACAATAATTTCAATAAATTTATATGTCTGGCTATGGAGGGACCCAATACATTCATCTAAATATTGGCCATAATTATAGGAAGTCACAATAATTGTAACAAGATTATCTGTTTTTATCATTTTCTACCTCATATTTCTTCGCTATTTCATTAGAGTTGTAACAAACGAATATGGTATTATTTCGTCATATCTATAGACTCCATAAAGAATGATGAAGCGAAATATATATATAGCAATTAATATGGTTCTTATGATTATGATATTATTTTTTTTTGAGCCTTTATTTAAAGCTTTAAAAAGAGAAACTGAAACTAATGGAACTACAGAAAGTGTATAGTATTGCAACCTCATTGCCCACCTTACATGAAAAGCTAAAAATACCCCTAAAAAATCCATTATTACATAGCATATTAAAGCCATATTCCTTCGATCTATTCTTAGTATATTGTGATAAAATAAAAGTATAATCATGAGAAAAGGTATTTTCAAAGCTAAATGCATAATAAGATAATTAATTGAATATCCATACTCTTCATTAAACGCATATGCATACTTAGAAAATGATGGAATCTGGATAAGCATACCTATCAAATAACGATATGCTATCAAACAACCACTTGCAATTAGTATGATTGTTCCTAATTTTAATGTTGGATATCTTCTTGATACTTTTATACAAATCAAACATGCAATAGTAATAAATGCTGTTTTATGAAAAAACATAGCTGCAAAAATCAATATTAATGCACGTATATAGCAATTTTTATATCCTAAGACAATAGCCAACAACGATAATGACACCGCAATATGCTGATGGATGCCGTTAAAAGATGAAGGGAATAATGTTAATAAGTAGATAAGAAAACAAAAAGGCGTGTGCTCACTATCAAAAATTATAAACGCAATTATTACTGGAATCACCGTAAGAAGTGAGGCCAGGAATAAAAATCCTTGAAAAGAGTGAAAGATTACATCCCCTAATTTAATCAAAACAATAAGGCCAACCTCATCATTAAACCCTTTAACTGCTTGCATCATACTATCATATGAGTTTATATTTTTTGCACACCACTGATATTCATAATAAAAAGCATCAAAATCTGTTCCAATTCCATATCTAAAAGTAGACATCATAATTACCGGAATTCCTGCTAATAAAGGTAATAAATATACTATTTTGTGTTTTCTATAGCACCCTTTTCCGAATTTTATTTTACCATGAGAAACTTTCTGATAGAATAGTAATATGCTAGTGGAAATTATATAGACTAATGTATACAATGCAAATGAAATGGGAACTGACACCTTATATCCATCCTTCTAACATTTTTTTGTACATATCAAGTAAACCATTTTCCGCTTTCCAGCCAAGAGATTCAATCTTCTCAGTATTCAGCATTAAGCGATGAGGCGGAGAAAATTGTTTGCTACCGCTCTCATCATTTTCAAATTTTACCTGAATCTTATCATGGGTAAGTTCATGCGCAACTAAATTTGCCATTTCAACAATAGAACAATATGTTTCCTTATTTGCAATATTATAAGCTTCCCCCGAATCTCCCTTAAGCAAAACGATTAAAATCGCCGAAACCGCATCTTCAATATCTACATACATACGTTTACTTTGTCCATTTGTCATAAGAACAATGTCCTCATTATTAAGAACTTTTCTAGCAAAATAAGCAAATACACGTGAGTCTTGCTTTTCAACACCTTTACCAAAGGTTTGAGCCAAACGAGCAATCTTGATGGGGACACCATACTCTGATGCATACGCAACGCAGAGATTTTCACACATACGCTTACTTTCTGGATAGCAACTTCTTATTTCTAATGGATTCAAGTATTGAATATCTTTCTCAGATAATAATACTTCATTTTTTGTAAATCCGTATATTTCCATGCTCGATAAATAAACCATTGATTTTATATGTGATTTTAATGCTATATGTAATAAATTTAAAGTACCAATTATACTTGTAGTAATTACTTCTACAGGAGTTTCTACCATTAATTTACTTGAGGTTACGCTTGCTGTATGAATAATATAATCTATCTCGAGTTGCTCTTGCGTAAATGGATTTACTATGTCCTGAATAATAACCTTTATAGTGCCTTCATCTATATATTGATTTAAGTAAAAATCCAACTTTGAGTAGTCTCTTACCACAAGAATAAGTTTTAAATTTAAATTCGCACTTTTGTTCAAATTTAACAGTTCACGCACGAGTGCTTTTCCAATTAATCCTGTTGCTCCCGATACTAAAATGGTCTTATTTTGTAGTTTTTTTAAAGCATTTAATTTAAGTAATTTTTCTTGCAATGACATATATTTCCCCTCATGAAAAATTTTAACATTTATTCGATGTCATAAATCTGAGAATTTTCTTTCGCATCAAGTAATGCTCGCATTATGTAAAAATCCTCAGGTGTTGTGATTTTGATGTTTTCTTCTGGTCCATCAATAAGGTGTAAACTATAACCGTATGTTTTCATAAGCGTACATGAATCAACAAAGTCTATCTTTCCA
>USTA01000056.1 GCA_900557475.1 uncultured Clostridium sp.
GCAATTTTCTTTATTATTTCTTTTTTGTCCATTCCTAAATTTTCATAATATTTATAATGTTCATCTAATGGCAAGAAATTTAGTTCATTTTCTTTTTTTATTTCATTTCCTTCTATTAATATTATATATTCTCCTTTAACGGTATTTTTATCTAATTTTTGTAATATTTCTTCCACTGTCCCCCTTATAAATGTTTCATGAATCTTAGTAAGTTCCTTTGCAATAACAATCTTCCTATTTCCTAAATTCTTAAGTATATCTTCTAATGTACTAATTAGCTTATGAGGTGCTTCATAAATAATAATTGTTTTCTCTTCTTTTTCTATTTCTTCAAACTTATTTTTTCTCAATTTTTTATTTAATGGCAAAAAGGCATAAAATGAAAATTCTTTTGTATCTAAACCTGAAGCAATTAATGCATTTATTAAAGCACATGCTCCTGGTATTGGTATTATCTTTATACCATTTACTATTGCTTCTTTTACTACTTCCTCTCCGTGGATCAGAAATTGCTGGAGTTCCTGCATCTGTAACGATAGCAATATTTTCTCCATTTAATAATTTTTCTATGATTACATTCTTTTTTATGTCTTCATTATGCCTATGATAGCTAATTAAAGGTTTCGATATTTCTAAATGGTTTAATAGCTTCAACGTTTGCCTTGTATCTTCTGCTGCAATTAAATTAACTTCTTTTAAAACTCTTATAGCTCTTAATGTAATATCTTCCAAATTTCCAATTGGTGTAGCAACCAAATATAATGTTCCTTTTTCCATTTATTTTCCTTCTTCATATATATTCAATATTTCATCTGTATATTTGCCATTTTCTTTATATATAATAAGTGGCTTTTCTATTTTTAAAAATTGTTTTCCATTCTTTTCTGCCTTTATCAAAACTAAATTTGCATCTTTAGATATACTAGAATAGACAAACCTCATTCTTTTAGGCTCTAATTTAAATTTTCTTAATGTTTCTATTATTTCATTTAACCTTTCAGGTCTATGGACTAAATACATTGCTCCATTATCTTTAAGTAACGCTGATGATATCCTAGCCCATGTTTCAAAGTTTGCTGTTGTTTCATGCCTTGAAATTATCTGTTTATTCTCTTTATTTATAATTCCCGTACCTTGCTTTTTATATGGTGGATTTGTAATAATATAATCAAACGAATTTTTTTCTAGGCTTATTTTATTGATATCTTCATTTAAAATTGCTATTTTTTCATCTAGCTGATTTATCTTAACACTTCTTCTCGCCATTTCTGCGACTTCTTTTTGTACTTCTATTCCTATTATTTTCTTTGCTTCTACCTTTTTTGCCAAAAGTATACTAATAATTCCTGTACCTGTCCCTAAATCAACTATGTTTTTCCCTTTTTTCATATCCCTTGCAAATTCTGTTAAAAGAATACTATCCATTCCAAAGCAAAACCAGTCTGTATTTTGAATTATTTTTAAACCTTTATATTGTAAATCATCTATTCTTTCCATAAAAAAAGTATAGCATAAATTTTATTTTATTGCTATACTTCTATTTAATTTAATATAATAAATCTTACTTTCTTACAAAAATTTCTTTAAGTCCATCCTTTTCTTCACCATTTATTAAAAATTTTACTCCATTTACTTCCTTTAATTCTGTAAGTGAATTTACTATTGAATATATTGCATTTGTTCCTGACATATTCAATATCTCTTCTGAACAGTCTAATGTAACTATGTCTCCATTTATATTTACTTTATTAATCTTCACTCCATCTGGAATTATTTTTTTTAAGTTTTCTTCTTTAGGTCCTTGTATTAATAATTCCACAATAAATTTATATGGATTATTTAAAAGTTCTTTTGCATCTACATTTCTCTCTTCTTTTGCAAGTTGCATACTAGTTTTATCTTCAAAAAATAAAGTTACTATTGTTTGCCTTGCTTGTTCTTCTGAAATTTCCTCTTCTGGTTCTATAATATTTTCTTCATTTTCCACTTTCTCTGCTGAAAAATTAAATACAATAAAAATCCCTACTAAAGCTACTACTACAATTATTAAAATTATCTTAATAATCTTTTTCATGTTCTCCTCCTTTTCTTAATTTTATGAGGGCTTTTCGTTATTTATTACTGATTGTTACCACTATTTGTAAGTTGACAAATTGCCAATAAAAAGCTAAAATATAGTATGATATTTAACTTTTAAAAGGAGAATAATTAATGAAACAATTATTACATATTGGTCTTGATGTCGGTTCTACAACAGTAAAAATTGTAGTAATGGATGAAGACTTAAATATAATATATAACAACTATCAAAGACACTTTTCAGATACTAAGAATACTGTATGTAATGTTTTAGAAAAACTCACATCGGATTTCGAAGATTCTGAATTTACAATCGCATTAACTGGTTCTGGAGCCATGTCTGCTTCAAGATTTTTAGATTTACCATTTATTCAAGAAGTAGTCTCTTGTAAAAGAGCTGTTGAAAAATATATTCCAAAAACAGATGTGGTTATCGAACTAGGTGGAGAAGATGCTAAAATTATTTATTTTGGAAAATCTATTGAAGAGCGTATGAATGGAACTTGTGCTGGTGGTACAGGGGCATTCATTGATCAAATGGCTTCATTATTAAATACAGATTCTAGTGGATTAAATGAGCTTGCCAAAAAACATAAGATGATCTATCCTATCGCTTCTCGATGTGGCGTTTTTGCCAAGACTGATGTGCAACCACTTTTAAATGAAGGTGCTGATAAAGAAGATATCGCTGCATCTATTTTTCAGGCAGTTGTTAATCAAACAATAAGTGGACTTGCTTGTGGTAGACCAATAAGAGGAAACGTTGCATTTTTAGGTGGACCTTTAAATTATCTATCTGAATTAAGGCAAAGATTTATAGAAACATTACATCTAACACCAGAATCTACAATAGTACCAACTGATGCTCATCTTTTAGTTGCAAAAGGTGCTGCTTTAGATTCATTAGATGCTAAACCTATTTCTACTGAAAAATTAAAAGCTAAAATTGAAATGCTAAAAGCTTCTCATGATAATACATCTAAACCTATTAAGCCACTTTTCGTAACTGATTCTGAATATGATGAATTTAAATCAAGACATAATAAAGATAAAGTTCCTAAAGGAGATTTAGCAAACTTTAAAGGAGACTGTTTTATTGGTATTGATGCTGGTTCTACAACAACCAAGTTAGTAGTAACAGATTCAGAAGACAAACTATTATATTCGCTATATAGAAGTAATGAAGGAAATCCTTTGCAAAGTGTTATCGGAATGCTAAAAGATTTATATAAAGTAATTCCTGAAAGTGCAATCATTAGATATAGCGGTGTTACTGGATATGGTGAAAAATTAATTCAGACAGCACTTAGTGTTGATTTAAATGAAATTGAAACAATTGCACATTATACTGCTGCTCAAAGATTTATGCCAGAAGTCTCAAGTATTGTAGATATTGGCGGACAAGACATGAAATATATAAAAATCAAAGATGGCACCATTAACAATATAATGCTTAATGAAGCTTGTTCATCTGGCTGTGGTTCTTTTATAGAAACATTTGCTAAAAGTTTAAATCTTTCCATTGAAGACTTTGTTAAAGAAGCTTTAAATTCTAGAGCTCCTGTTGACTTAGGTTCTAGATGTACAGTATTCATGAACTCAAAAATAAAGCAAGCACAAAAAGAGGGAGCCTCTGTTGGTGATATATCTGCTGGGTTGTCTTACTCAGTTATAAAAAATGCTATTCAAAAAGTCATGAAGGTAAGGGATGTAAATTCATTGGGAAATCACATTGTTGTACAAGGTGGTACATTTTATAATGATGCCGTTCTTCGCTCTTTTGAACTTATATCTGGAAAGAATGTAGTAAGACCTGATATTGCTGGACTTATGGGTGCTTATGGAGTTGCAATTTTAGCCAGAAAACAGTTTGAGGCTAACTTAGATATGGAATATACTTCTCATATCACTAAAGCAGAAGAGTTAGACAACTTAAAAATACAAACATCACATATTCGTTGTAACGGCTGTGAAAATCACTGCTTACTTACAATTAATAAATTTAATAATGGACAAAAACATATATCTGGCAATAGATGTGAAAAAGGTGAAGGAATTGTTACAGGAAAAAAAGATATTCCTAATATATATAAATATAAATTTGAAAGATTATTCAGCTATAAGCCATTAGATGAAAAAGATGCACCAAGAGGAACCATTGGAATTCCTAGAGTATTAAATATGTATGAAGATTATCCTTTTTGGTTTACATTTTTAACAAAACTTGGTTTTAGAGTGCTAATATCAGAAAAAAGTAACAGAAAAACTTATGAAAAAGGAATGGAATCAATGCCTTCAGAGTCTGTTTGCTATCCAGCAAAACTTTCACATGGACATATAATGAGTCTTATTAATTCTGGAATAAAAACTATATTCTATCCATGTATTCCTTACTCTAGAAAAGAATATTCTAAGGCAGATAACCATTATAATTGCCCTATTGTAATTTCTTACTCTGAAGTTTTAAAAAATAACATTCCAGAGATACAGGAAAAAGGTATAAAATTTCTAAATCCTTTTCTACCTTTTGAAAGAAAAAATTTAGTAGAAACTATTCTTTCTTTGCCAGAATTTAAAGAATATAATTTTACAAAATCTGAATTAAATGTTGCTGCAAAGGCTGCTGAAGACGAATATCAAAGATTTAAAGAAGATGTACATACACAAGGTTCTTTAGCACTTAAATATATGGAAGAACATAATGTACACGGTATTGTTCTTGCTGGTAGACCATATCATGTAGACCCTGAAATAAATCATGGTATTGATACATTAATTACGAGTTTAGGTCTATGCGTACTTTCAGAAGATAGTATTTCAAATCAAACAGAAGTAAAAAGACCTATTAGAGTCGTAGATCAATGGGTATATCATGCTAGACTTTATGCAGCTGCTGATTTTGTTGGAAAACATGATAACCTTGAGCTTATTCAATTAAATTCTTTTGGATGTGGTGTTGATGCTGTAACAACTGATCAGGTAGAAGAAATTCTTTCAAGCTATGATAAAATGTATACATTAATAAAAATAGATGAAGTAAATAATTTGGGTGCTGTAAGAATTCGTATTCGTTCTTTATTAGCTAGTATGAATAAACGTATATTAAGAAAAACTCAAAATACAGAAGCTATTGGAAATTATGAAATCAATAAAAAAATATTTACAAAAGATATGAAAGATACTTATACAATCTTAATTCCACAAATGGCACCTATTCATTTTGAATTGATTGAAGCTGCTGTTGCAAGTTGTGGTTATAATGTTAAATTATTAAAAAATTGTACACCTCATACAGTAGAAGTTGGCTTAAAATATGTTAATAATGATGCTTGTTATCCTTCAATACTTACTACTGGTCAAATGATAGAAGCACTAGAATCTGGGGAATATGACATAAATAAAACTGCCTTAATAATGTCTCAAACTGGTGGAGGATGTAGAGCTACAAATTATATTGGATTTATTAGAAAAGCATTAAAAGATGCTGGATATCCTAATGTACCTGTAATTTCATTTAATGTTGTTGGTATGGAAAAAATGCCTGGTTTTAAATTAACACCTAAACTTATTGAAAACCTAATGAAATGTGTTGTTTATGGTGACCTGCTTCAAAAATTATTAACTAAAAATAGGGCCTATGAAGTAAATAAAGGAGAAACTCAAAAATTATTTGAAAAATGGCTTAATAAATGTAGAGAATTAGTTGCTAATTCTACTCTAAAAGAATTTAAATCTAATATATATAAAATGGTAGAAGATTTTGAAAAAATAGAGTTAGATACATCTGTTTTAAAACCTAAAGTTGGTATTGTTGGTGAAGTACTTATAAAATATCATCCATTTGGCAATAATTTTGTTGCTGATAAATTAGAAGCTGAAGGTGCTGAAGTTATCCTTCCAGATTTTATGGGCTTTGTAAAATTTATCGCTACACATAAAATAACATTCAATCAGCTAATCAAAATAGATTCTGCTAAAGCAAAAATATTTAAGTTAGCTATAAAATTAATAGATATATTAGAAAAAGACGAAATTGCCGCGCTTTCTTCTTCTAAAAAAGGTTATTTACTTCCT
>USTA01000057.1 GCA_900557475.1 uncultured Clostridium sp.
TATTATATACTTTGCAATTTTTTCAAACAGAACTATCTCAAAAAATTGCAAAGTATATAATAGATAATTGGAACGAATCTATATATAACGAGGAAACGCAAAAAGGTTTATTAAGAAATATTATGGTAAGAGAAGGATTTGGTACACATGAAGTAATGGTAGTACTTGTCCAAACTAAAGAAAAAAATGTGTTTGAAAAAGAAAATTCAAATTTAAGTATAGAAAAACTTATAAATGAATTTCCAATGATAAAAACAATAATTATAAATGTAAACAAAGAGAACACAAATGTAGTTTTATCTAGAGATAATATAATTGTTTATGGTAAAGGATATATAACAGATAAATTAGGAGGATATACATTTAAAATTTCCGCAAATTCATTTTATCAAATAAACCCAGTACAAACAGAAAAAATATATAACTTAGCAATAAAAAAAGCTGAATTAAAAAATGAAGATATTGTATGCGATTTATATTGCGGGATTGGTACAATTGGAATTTTTGCTGCTAAATATGTAAGCAAAGTATATGGAATAGAAATTGTAGAAGAAGCAATAAAAGACGCCAAAGAAAATGCCAAAATTAATGGTATTTCAAATGCCGATTTTTTAGTGGGAGATGTAGAAAATGTATTTGATGAATTATTAAAAAAAGGAACAAAACCAAATACAGTATTTGTAGATCCTCCAAGAAAAGGACTTGATAAAAATACAATAGAAAATTTAAAAAAGCTAAAATTAGAAAAGATAGTATATGTTAGCTGCAACCCAGCTACTCTTGTAAGAGATTTAAAGGAACTTAATAGTGTTTATGATATTAATTCAGTAACGCCTATTGACAATTTTTGTTTTACTTCTCATGTGGAAGTAGTTACATTGCTGGAGCTAAAAGAAGAATTAAAAAATACAATTGTATGAATACAAGGAGAAAATAGATTATGAAAATAGGAATTGATATAGATGGAGTAATATTAGATTATCAAAGAGTACTAAACACATATGGAGATTTATATGATTTTATAGAATTGAAAAAAGCAGGAATTGTTAACAGAAATGAGCTGCATTTAAGAAAGAAATATGATTGGACTGACGAAGAAAGAATGAAATTTGTTAATAAGTATTTTTTAAAATTATCTAAGCAAACACCACTAATACCTGGTGCAAAAGATGTAATAAATATGTTACAAAAAGAAGGAAATGAACTTATTATAATATCTGCAAGAGGTGGAACGATTGAAGAAATGCGAGATGTTGCAATAGAAAAGTTCAAAGAAGAAGGAATCTCATTTAATAAATATTATTGGAAGCAAGATGATAAACTAGAAGTAGCACAAAAAGAAAATATAGACTTTATGATAGATGACTCATATGATGTTTGTAAAAAACTATCAGCAAATGGAATAAAGACAATATATTTTAGAGACAAAGAAATGAAAAAGTTAGAGCAGAATGAATTTTTAAAAGAAGTTAGTAATTGGGGAGAGATATATAGGTATATAAGGGAGGTATAGTATAAATGAAGATATTAATGGGAACCAAAAATCCAGGGAAAATAGAAGGAGCAAAACAAGCTTTTGAAAAATATTTTGAAAATGTTGAAGTAGTAGGAATACCAGTAAGCTCAAATGTAGGAAATCAACCAATAAATGAAGAAATAATTAGGGGAGCTAAAAATAGAGTTAAGAATTTAAGAGAATATGCAATCGAAAATCAAATAAAAGCAGATTTTTACATATCAAGTGAAGCTGGAATTACAAATTTGCTAGGAGAATGGATTGACATAAATGCAGTAGTAATAGAAGATTCAAAAGGATATCAAAGCATAGGGACAAGTCAAGGATTTCCTATTCCAGACAAATATATAAATGAAATAAAAGAAACTGAACTTGGAAAAGTTATGGATAGAATATTTAGTGGAAAAGAATTAGGTAAAGGAAAAGGCGGAATTAGTTTCTTAACAAAAAATGAAGTTTCAAGAATTGATTTAACAAGAAATGCGTTTGTTATGGCACTAACAAAACATATAAATGGAGAGATGTGGAGATAAACATTAAATTCAAGAACCAAATGAAGTGCATCCAAAATGTTAGATAAACATTTTGGGTGCACTTAAAAATTTCTTTCTTTTTTAAAATTTTTATGATAGTATTATGAAAAAGGAGAAACAAGATAATGGACAAGATTTTAAACGAAGAAATAATACAATATATCAATAGTGAGATATTTCCATTATATAATAGAAATGAAGAAGGACATGGAATAAAACATATAGAAACAGTTATCAGGAGAAGTTTAGAATTAGCTACTAAATATGATGTGAATTTAGATATGGTGTATGTAATTGCTGCATATCATGATTTAGGACATGGCATAGATAGAAAAACTCATGAAATTATATCAGCGGAAATGTTTATTAAAGACAAAAATATGAAAAAATGGTTTAATAGCAACGAAAGAAATGTAATAAAAGAAGCGATTGAAGACCATAGAGCTTCAAGCAATCATGAACCTAGAAGTATATATGGTATGATTGTAAGTACAGCAGACAGAACAATTATTGATATAGATGATACAATAAAAAGAAGCTATTCATATGGACTAAAAAATTATCCAGCGCTTACAAAAGAGGAACAAATAGAAAGGGTATATGAGCACTTAACAGAAAAATATGGAGAAAAAGGATATGCTAAAACATATTTAGAAGATAAGGAATTTGATAAGGCAATTGGAGAACTGAGAAAGGCATTGTCTAATAAAGAAGAATTTATTGAAAGAATAGAGAAAATATCTGAAAAGTAGGAGGAACGATAATATATGAGTAGCATGGAATTGGAAGTAAAGATTTTAAATATTGATAAAGAAGAATTAGAAAATAGAATTAAAGAAGCGGGAGGAAAATATATTAGTTCTTCAAAACAGTATCTATGCGTATATGACCTAGCTTATATAAATCAGAGATATAATGCAAATTTATATGAATTAAATAATGAGAAGATTGAATTAAGAAGAGAAATAGCGGTAGCTAAAATCAAAAATCTTTTTCAAGAAATTGATCAACTATTGAGTAATAAGGAAATCGACTTTTTAAAAAATAACTTTAAAATAGATAATTTATCACAAATATTTACTTTTGATAAAGAACAAATTTTAAATTTACTAAACAGTAATAAGCTAAAAGAATTTATAAATAATTACAAAACTACAACAAAAAAGTGGATTAGACTAAGGAAAACAATTGAGAAAAAAGAAAATGAAGAAATAAAAGAAAAAACAACTTTAACAATAAAACATATTCTGAAAAATAATGAATCAAATATTCAACAAATGCAAGAAACAGAGATAGAAGTAAGTTCATTTGAAGAGACAAATGAATTACTTGAAAAATTGGGATTTTCATATAGAAGCTATCAAGAAAAGAAGCGAGAAAAATATATTTTAAACGAGCATGAAATAGATATTGATACATGGCCTAAGCTATTGCCTTATGCTGAAATAGAAGGAAAAGACGAAAAAGATATAGAAAATATATTAGAAATTTTAGGATATTCTTTTAGGGATACAATTTCGTGTACTGTTGATGAAATTTATAAAAAGTTAGGTTTAGATATAAATAATATGAGAGAACTAAAATTTTAATAAGTAAAAAGGAGGATGACATATGGAACTAAACACAAAAAATCAAATAACATCAGCAAATAAAGGAATTGTAGCTGCTATTGGAAGATGGATGCCAATTCATAATGGACATAAGGAATTTCTTATAAAATTAGCCAATGAATACGAGAAAATAATTGTCATAATTGGGTCTTGCTACGAAAATGGAACAAAAAGAAATTGTATTCCATCAATTGAAAGAGAAAAAATGATACACGCCATATTTAAAAGAGAAAATATTAGCAAAGAAAAATATGAAATTGTACAAGTTCCAGATGTAGATACTTTTGAAGAATGGATTAAAGATATTAAAGAAGTATGCAGAATCCATGGTGTCACGCATTTTTGCACAGGCAATAAAGAAGATATTTTAAATATATTAGAGAGAAGCGGAGAGAAATTAGAATTTAAAATAATAAATCCAGAAGAAAAATCTAATTTTCTATATCATTCTACTGATATAAGAAATCTTATTACAGAAGGAAAGTATGAAGAAGTACAAAAATTGATTCCTGATGAAATAAATCCAATATTATACGGAAATGCTTTTAAAGAGATTATAGCTGCTAGTAAAAAAAGAGGAATAGAATTTGAAAAGGGAAGACAGTGTGTAGATGTAATTTTATTAATTAAAAATATTAACGATGGAAAAATGTATGTACTATTAGGAAAAAGGTCAATAGAAAAAGAAGACTTTCCAGGATATCTAGCCCTTCCAGGAGGTGGAATAAATAAATTTGAAACGCCAGTAAATGCTGCTATTCGAGAATTTAAGGAAGAAACCGGGCTTGAAATTACAATGCTTGATAATTCTTTAGAACCAGCTATAATAAGATTTAGTAATGGTTTAGGTTCTAACATAGAGAGAATGCATATAGTTGGAATTTATAGTTCAAAAGATAAAAACATAGCAGGAACAAAAGGCGGGTCTTCTCAATGCTTTGGAATATTTATAGAAGATGAATTGGAAAAATACAAAAAACAATTAGACCCAAAAGACGACTTGGAAATGCCTGATTTTTATGAAGTAAATGAAGCAATAGAAAGTGGATTAGCATATCAACATGAAGCTATGATAAAAAAAGCATTGAGTATGTTTGAAGCATATCCAGACTTAGTTATAAAAAGTGAATAATATAAAAAATGGATTAAGATAAATTGAAAAGATAAAAAAAGGAGATAATTATGAATATAGGAATTGATATAGATGGAGTATTAACAAATATAAGAAAATTTGAAATAGAAGAAGGCATAAAATATTGTGAAAAAACTAAAATTGGAGGTTTGGTAAATTCAGATGCCTATTCTTCAACAGATATGTTTAACTGGGATGAGGAAACCGACTTCGATTTTTGGAAGGAAAATATATTCAAATATGCTGAAACAGGCGAAGTTATGGAAGGAGCTGCAAATAATACAAAAAAACTAAAAGAAGATGGGCACAAATTATATATTATTACAGCGAGATGGCTTGCTAATGACGAAGAAAATGCAATAACAAAGAACAATAATGGAATAAGAGAAAAGATGAGAGATACTGTAAAGGGATGGCTTAGAAAAAACAATATTGAATATGATAAAATTATTTTTTCAGGAGAAGATAAGTCTAAACATATAATTGAAAACAAAATTGATATTATGATAGAAGACTCACCAAATAATTTGAAACAATTAAGTAAATTAACAAAAATGATATGCATGGATTGGAATTATAATAAAGAAGTTGATGGTGAAAAAATATATAGATGTTATAATTGGGATGAAATATATAGTTATATAACAAATGTAGAGAAGTAAAAATAAAAAATATTATAATATAATAAAGAGGTACTATTTAAGTGAACTTTGTTGTTAGACAAAAAAGATTAACAATGATGGTTCAGTGCAATAATGGTGCTTTTTTTTTTGAAATAAATATATTATAAAATTGTGAAAATATGCAACTATATGTGAGAAATAAAGTATCTAATTAATAGGAGGGAAGAATTTTGATAAATATGCTAATAGTTAATGATGATATACATTTTATAAAAAAGGTTATATCAATAATAAAAAATGGAGAAATTGCATGTGAATAAAAATAAAATGAAGAATCTATGTTTTTATATATTGTTATTTATTATATGCTTAATAATGCTACATTTCATAAATCAAAAAAGAGGATTTCATGCAGATGAAATGTTTTCATATGGATCAGCAAATTATAAATATGATAATGTATTTTGTCCATATGGAGATAGAGACTACATAAATCGATTTATGAATGATAATATAAAAAACATAGGAGAGATAAAAAAATATTTGTCAGATATACCAATGCTTATAGAAAAAATAGACAAAATAAAGAAAGAGGATAAACCGATTTGGAAAAATAAGAAAGAAGCAATAGAATATGTAACAATACAAAAAGATGAAATTTTTAATTTCTTTAGTGTATATTACAATCAATCAAGGGATGCACATCCACCATTATTTTACTATACTGTTC
>USTA01000058.1 GCA_900557475.1 uncultured Clostridium sp.
TTCTTTATTTTCCATATATTATATCTCCACTACGTCCATTTCTGAAGTAAAATTATTGTTTCCATATGGGAACACAATATATAATTCACCATTTGGTCCTTGAATGAAACTTTTTACATTTTCTATTTTGTACATTTCATTCGATATGTCTCTTTGATATACACTGTACCCTGATTCTGCCATTTTTGCGGCATCTTCGCTAGCTTTTTTAATAGTTTTATCTATCTTATTTTGTACTACTGCTTCATCTATTTCTCTTTTATCTAGGATCTCTTTTACTGTTACATCTTTCTCAGTTTCTAAGTCATAATTATATGTTTGAACAATGATTCTTTGGGGATTATCACCTTCTTTTATAGTTCCCATTATTGCTAGAGATAAGATATTTTCATTTGTATATGCTATATAATCCAAATTATATATTGTATATTCATCTACATTTGTTAACACTGAATTTATTTTATCTACAAATATTTTTTGTGTAGTTTCGTTATATTTATTTGCTACTTCTGTGTTTATATTTACTATTGGTATATTTACATTTACACTATATTTTCCCTCTACTGTTTCTTCAATGCCAAATGCTGTATATACTAAATCTTTCTCGGCTTCTTTTTTTTCTATTTCTTGTTCATTATAGTTAGAGTAAAATTCATTAGTAAATAAATCCAAAAATGATTGTTTTACATCTTGTCCAGTAATTAAATTACCATTTTCATTTTTTAAGTTTCCATCATCTTCTTCAGCTTTATCCTTCATAAAAAATTGACCATATACACCTATTCCTATTGCTACAATGCAAATAACTATAATTAATATGTATATAGCATATCTAGCTGTTTTGTTCATAAAAACTTCATTCCTTTCCTACTTTACAAAATATTTTTGTTTGAATATTAGCCAATATTTCTAGTTTACTTTAATATATGTTACAAACTTATAGTCTATATTATTTTTCTCATCGAGAATGCCAGGTATTTCTTCTATCTTTTTCCACTTTCTCTCATCAAACTGTGGGAAATATGCATCACCTTCAAATTCTTTATTTATTTCTGTAATATACATTTTTTTGCAATAGGGCATAAGGATTCTATATATTTCTTCTCCGCCTATAACAAAGGCTTCTTCTTCTGAATTTATATAACTATTTAATTCTGAAATATCATGTAATACTTTTACATTTTCGTTCTCTACAAAATATTTTTTATTCCTAGTTAGTACCACATGTAATCTATTTGGTAATACTTTCCCGCAAAGATTCAAATGTTTTTCTTCCCATTATTATAGTATGTCCTGTTGTTAGTTCCTTAAATCGCTTTAAATCTGCTGGAATATGCCATATCAATTTATTATCTTTCCCTATTACATTATTTTTTGATTTTGCTACTATTAAACTTAACATCATTTTTCCCTTTTAATTTATTCTGCTACTGGAATTTTTCCAAGTTTCATTTCCTTATTATAGTCATAATCTATTATTTCAAAGTCTTCTACTTTAAAGTTGTAAAAATCTTTTGTTTTGTTATTGATTATAAGTTTAGGATGAACATCCATTGCTTTTCCATCTAATAGTCTTTTTACAAGAGGAATATGTCTATCATAAATATGGCAATCGCCTATATTATGTGTAAGTGTCCCTACTTCTAAACCTGAAACTTGTGCAAACATGCATTGCAACGCTGCATATTGCATTACATTCCAGCCATTTGCTGCAAGCATATCTTGTGAACGTTGGTTTAAAATAAGATGTAATTTTCCTTCCTTTACTAACCACTGTGTGCCATACACACATGGCTCTAGTGCCATATCTTTTAATTCTTCATGATTAAAAATGTTTGTCATAATTCTTCTGCTAGAAGTATCATTTTTTAATAAATATAGCACAAAATCAACTTGGTCCATCTTTTTTATTCCATCTTTTGTCTTAAACTCATACTTTTTACCCATTTGGTATCCATATGCTTTTCCAATAGTTCCATTTTCATCTGCCCATTGATCCCAAATGTGTGAATTTAATTCATGTATATTATTTGATTTTTTTTGCCATATCCAAAGGACTTCATCTATTGCTCTTTTTACTGTTTGACTATTGTTT
The DNA here is from genome assembly GCA_900557475.1 of uncultured Clostridium sp. Taxonomy (GTDB): domain Bacteria; phylum Bacillota; class Clostridia; order TANB77; family CAG-508; genus CAG-793. Next base: position 2,096 of record USTA01000058.1, read on the forward strand.
CTTAGTGTTATCATAGGAAATTCTTTTCCAACATCATATTTATTTGTAACACCTACAATTGAAAAATAGTTTGCTTCTGTTCCATCTTGCCATCTTGTTCTTACATTTGTTCCTTCTGAAGAATATCCATTGTTTATAATTTCCTTACATGTTTCAATAAAATTTTTATCTGCTTCTGTCATAGCATTCTCCTTCTTTAGTTTCTATTTTTTCTTTTCTGGTACTGTTTTTGATTGTTTTTTTAATTGCTCTTTATTTGGTAAATACCCTCCTCCATAAAAATATGCTATATATTTTACTAGAGAGAAAATTGCAAATACTATTGCTACAACATAAATATATATATCGAATTTTGGCAATGTAAATATTTTTATAATGCATGAGCTAACAACTGCTATATAAATAAGTACTGTTGTCATTTTTCCATACCATTTACTAGATACAACTAAGTCTTTACCATATAAGAATGATGCCCCAGCTATCATTACACATTCTTTTATTAGTAATATAATAACTATCCAGATTGGAATAACATTCTTTAAAGATAGAGTTATTAGAACTGATAACTGTGTAAGTTTATCTGCCAGTGGATCCATTAACTTTCCAAAGTCTGAAATAGCATTATACTTTCTCGCTATTTTTCCGTCTAATACATCAGTAAGTGAAGATAGTGTAAATAAGATTAATGCTAAAATATAATTATCATATGCTAATGCTACTATAATTGATGGTATAAATAAAAATCTAATTATTGTTAAGATGTTTGGTACATGTTTCATAATATATCCTCCATACATTACTTTATCTGCATTAAGTAAAATATTCTTATATGCACTTTTTCATTTGTTTATCTTATTTTTTTATATTAAAAGTTAATTTATTATCCTGGTTGTCTATATGTATAGTTTGTCCATTACTTAAGTTTCCTCTTAATATCATTTCTGAAAGCTCATCTTCTACATATCTTTGAACTGCTCTTCTTAATGGTCTTGCTCCATATTTTATATCTGTTCCCTTATCTAATAAATATTTTTTTGCCTCATCTGACACAAACATTTTTATATTTCTGTCATTTAACACTTCTTGAGTATCATTTAGCATAAGGTTTACTATCTCTGTTAACTCTTTATCACTTAGAGAATCAAACATTACTATTTCGTCAATTCTATTTAAAAACTCTGGTCTAAAAGTTTCTTTTAAACTATCTACAATTTTATTTTTTGCATATGTACTTGCTCCAAATCCTATTGAATTCATATTCTGGTTTGAACCTACATTTGAAGTCATAATTATAATTGTATTTTCAAAACTTACTGTATTTCCTTGACTATCAGTTAATCTTCCATCATCTAAAACTTGAAGAAGTATATTAAATACATCATTATGTGCTTTTTCAATTTCATCTAAAAGCACTATTGAATATGGGTGTCTTTTTACCTTTTCAGTTAGCTGACCTGCATCATCATATCCCACATATCCTGGAGGTGCTCCAACTAATTTTGCAGTTGAATTACTTTCCATATATTCAGACATATCTATTCTTATTATAGATTCTTCACTTCCAAAAACTTCACAAGCTAAAGCTTTAGCAAGTTCTGTTTTTCCAACACCAGTTGGCCCAACAAATATAAATGATGGTGGTCTTTTTGTACTCTTTAGTCCCGCTCTATTTCTTCTAATTGCTCTACTAACCGCTTCTACTGCTTCATTTTGACCAATTACTCTTTTATGTAGATTTTCCTCTAATGATAGAAGTTTTTTTGTTTCTTCCTCTGTTATCTTTTGTACTGGTATTTTAGTCCAGTTTTCAATTACTTTTGCTACATCCTGAACTGTTAAACTTACTGGCTTTATACGATTTTTTATTTTTTCTATTTGTTCTTCAAGTGAGCATTCTTTAGTTTTTAGCTCTGCCGCCTTTTTATAATCTTCTGTAGAATCAGCTTCGGCTGCTGTTTCTTTTTCTTCTTGCACTGCTGCGAGTTGATTTTTTAAGACTTCCAAGTCATATAAATCTTTGTTATTTAGGTTTATTCTTGAGCAAGCTTCGTCTAATACATCAATTGCCTTATCTGGTAAAAATCTATCATGTATATATTTTTCAGACATAATAACAGCTTTAGTTATAACTTCGTCTGGAATCTCTACTTTATGGTAATTTTCGTAATATTTTTTTATTCCCTTTAGTATCTCTATTGCGTCATCTACTGATGGTTCTTCTACAATTACTGGCTGGAATCTACGCTCTAAAGCAGAATCTTTTTCTATGTACTTTCTATATTCGTTTAATGTGGTAGTTCCAATCAATTGAATAGAACCATCTGCTAAAGAAGGTTTTAAGATATTTGCAGCATTCATTGAATGGTCTCCATCCCCCGCACCAATTATATTATGGATTTCATCAATTACCATAATAATATTTCCAGCCTGTTTACATTCTTCGATAATAGACTTCATCCTTGATTCAAATTGACCTCTAAACTGAGTTCCGGCGACAATTGCTGTCATGTCAACTAAAAATACTTCTTTATTAAGTAATTTAGCTGGCACATCTCCATCTGCTATTCTTAGTGCTAATCCTTGAGCAATTGCAGTTTTTCCCACTCCCGGCTCTCCTATTAAGCATGGATTATTTTTTGTTCTTCTGTTTAATATTTCTATAATTCTTGAAATTTCTTTTTCTCTACCTATAACTCTATCAATCTCGTTGTTTTTTGCTTTATTTGTAAGATTTACTCCATATGTATATAATGTCTTTAACTTTTTATTTTGTTTCTTCTCCTCTTTTGTTTGCTTCTTAGATTTTGTATCTTTTTCCTCATCATTTTTTCCCATCATGCCTGAGAATATTGAGCCAATAGGAATAGCAAAACCTTTTGGAATATTTTCTCCATCTTCTGAATCTTCACTATTCATCTGGTTTGATAAATTTTCTAATTCTTCTTCTGTTATTCCCTGAATAGCTAAATTTCCAGATATATCTTTAAACATTTCATTTAGTTGTTCAGTCATATTATTTAAATCTGTTTCAGAAAGGTTAGCATTTCCTGTTAAAGAATTAAGTGGATTAATTCCTCTCTTTTTAGCACAGCTATAACAATAACCTTCTGTTTTCATTTCCCCTTTTTCATTTTGTTTATTTATAAAAATGACTGCTGCATTTTTATTACAATCTGAACATAACATATATATTTTTTTCTCCTATTCTACTAGTTAATTTAATATACTATATAATACATTAAATTTGTACAATAGTCAATATTCTATGCTTATTCAAAGTCACTTAATATTGCAATTTGAAGTTACTCAAAGTCCTCCAATTTTTTAGCAAGATCAGCATCACCATCTGCTCTTATTCCATGCTTTAATAATTCTAAATCTTCTTTTGGTAAATACATAATTGGTATGTCCGTAACTTCTTTTAATGAAGTATTACCTTCATCATCTATTGTATGAACTACAATATTGTTATCGTCCACAGTTATTAAATAATGTTCATTACATTCTCCTGATATTTCTCTATATAATCTAACTTGATTTTCTGTAAACACCTTTACTTCCCAGTCTTCATACTCTTTTTTTATTTCTTCTTCTGTTTTGTTCACTTGTGAAGCGTCTACGCTTTGTTTTTTCACAATAGTGTGATTACATTCATTGTAAAACTCTTCAAAATATAAAATTGCATTAGGTGACAGTTTCTTTTCGTTACTACTTGCAGATATGGTATTATTAAACTCTAAAACATTTACAAGATTTTTTTCTATAAGTTCATTTGCTTTTTTTATCTCATTTATTTGAGCTTCTTTTAATGGCCTATCTCCTAAAATACTTGCCATTATCCCTGATATTACACCTAAGATTATAGCTACTAAAATCCATATTATCACTGTTGTTTTTTTCATATAAAGGCTCTCCTTCTTGCTCTTCAAGCATATCATTATATTTCTTAACAACAGTATCTCCATATTTTATAAATTTATTCTATTTTTTATATAATAATTATATTTTTTATTTTATTATTTTCTCTTG
>USTA01000059.1 GCA_900557475.1 uncultured Clostridium sp.
TGGTACATCCCCAATTACATCTTGAACTCCTTTTGCATATTCCTCTTCTTCACCTGGATTTGCTATCATGAAAAAATATGATGGTGAAAATGTTGTACCTACTTTTGCCATGGCCTCTTTAGCAACATATCTTCCAGTTTCTCTAGCAGTAATAAGTTTAGGTGAACCAGAAACTCCTACTTCTGTGTCTGGGTCTCCAATTGCAAGCATTCCTGCAAAACCTTTATCACTTGTTACATACCCATCTGGTACTAATATTCCTCCATTTGATGTACAACCTATAATTGGTGCTGTTCCTAAATTTTCTTTTGCACCTTTAACAAGTTCTTCTTGATTATATTTTGCTGAACTAAATATAAACGCTATTTTTGTTTGAATTAAATCTAGTACTGCTTTTTTTGCACAAGCTTTTCCAGCCGCAAAAGCATCTTCTTCTGTACTCCATGCTACATTTGCTTTCATTTGTTTCCTCCTAAAATTTACTTTTGTTAATATTGTTAAATGATATCTTCCCATCCTCTGGTCATTTCATTTATGTGTTTTTCTGTATTTATTTTTTCCTGTATAAAGGTTTTGTTTTCATTTTTAACTGAATTTACTATTGGATTTGCTTTATATGATATTCCAACTAAAACACCCGCTAGTATACTCATTACTACTATTGTCACAACTAAAGAAAGTAATGTTATGCCTTTTTCACTCTTTCTCATATGTTCTCCTCTCTTTATCTTTTATATACCTTTATAATACATCTTTTATTGCTGTTCCAATTATTTTGTTAACATCAACCATTAGTTGATTAAAAGCAATCTCATAGTCAAAATATTCTTTTATATCCTTATTTTCTATCAAAACATTATACATTCTTGCAAGTTTTTGCTTTTTTTCTTCTTCGTCAATAGGTTTACTTTGGCTACGCTTAAGTTCCATTAATTGAACTTCTTGCTTTAATTTTTCAAATTCTACAATAGATGCTTTTTTGTTTTCGTCTTGCATAAGTTTTTCTTTAGCCCCTTTTAGGTCTTTATATTGTTTTGAATTTTTTAGTTCTTCTGCTAACTTATTTGCCGTGTCATATATTTCCATATATTTTGCCTCTTTCTTATAGGATTTATTCATTTTTTATTTATGCATATGCACTTCTTTTTCTAAATGCTATTAAGTTTGATAACTCTTTTGTTCCATTTTGTGCTTTGGCTGCTTTTTCTGCCTTTTCTTGTTTTATTTTTTCTTCTTGCTTTTGAGCTTCTGTTTTGCAAACTGCTTGTTCGTATACATAATATGTATCTTGTGATATTTTATTCCAGTTGTAAAGTTCTTTTACCTTTTTTACTGCATTTTTTGAAATTGCACTGCATAATTTAGCATCAAATAATAATGACAATACTGAATCTGCAATTGAATTTGAATTTCCAGCATAGCTTTTCATTCCATCTACACCATGTTCTACAATTTCATTTAGTCCACCTACATCTGACACTACTGTTGGAATACCTGCAAGCATTGCTTCTAATGCTACTATTCCAAATGGTTCATATGTACTTGGGAACACAGCTATATCTGCACATTTGTACATCTTTTGAACTTTTTTAGAATCACAATATCCAGCAAAATATACCTTATTTTCAATTCCTAAGTTTTTTGCTTCTTGCTTTAATTCTTCCATCATTCCGCCCTTGCCACAGATTACTAGTTTAGCATCATTGTAATTATTAAGAATTTTTGGCATTGCACCTATTAAGTTTTGAATTCCTTTTTCATAAACAAGTCTACCTACATATAGTATTATTTTTTCATTGTCCATTGCAAATTGTCTTCTGAAATCATAATCTCTTTCTATTCCAGAAAAATTTGTTAAGTTAATTCCATTTGGTACAACATTTATTTTCTCAAATGGAAGCCCAAAAATTCTTTGTAAATCACCTTTCATGTAATTACTATTTACAATTACTTCTGTTGATTCATATGTAAGCATCCATTCTGTATCATTTATATACCTTTGAGTTTCATCATGTATTCCACTATTTCTGCCATTCTCTGTTGCATGTATTGTTGATACAATAGGTATATTATGAGCCTCTTTTAAAGATTTTGCTGCATATGCAACAAGCCAATCATGGGCATGTATTACATCAAATTTTCCTTCTTTTACAATTAATTCATTTGCTTTTGCTAACATATTAAAATTAAGTTGCAATATCCAATCAATAAAATTATTTGGATGTATCATATAGTTGTCTACTCTATATACTTTTACTCCCTTATCATCTTCAAAATATGGTGCATTTCCATCTTTATATGTTACTACTGTAACGTCATGTCCATCTTTTATCATCCTATGAGATAAATCATGAACAACTCTTGATATTCCACCTACTATTCTTGGTGGATACTCCCATGATAGCATTAAAATCTTCATTTTTAATATCCTCTCTTTAGTTCAAAATTTTGTTAACATTATTGTATACAACTTTTCTACAAAAGTAAATAAAAAAAGACAAATTTTTTATTATTTTTTCTTTTTTCTCTTGATTAAAAATTTTCTTTGTTATATTATATTATGAGTATATTATAATTTTAACCAAGGAAAGGCGGTTTAATTATTTAAACTAAAAATACCTTAGAGGAAGGATAATAAATATGCCAAGAAATGCTAAAGACGAAAAATTAAAAGATAATAAGACAAAAAATGTAAAAACTACTAAAAATACTAAATCAAAAATAACAACTGCCACAAAAGAAACTTCTATAAAAGCTTCTAATAAAAGTGCAGTGAAAAAAAATACTAATGCCTCTAAGGCAAAAAAGGATACTAAGAAGACAAATAACACTGTGACTGCCAAAAGCAAAAAGGCTTCTAGTATTTCTAAAAATGCAGGTTTAAATTCTAAGGTTTCTTCAAATTCCACAAAGAAACTTAAGAATTTGAAGTCTTCTGCCAAAACATTTAAATGTAAAAAACCATTTGTTTTAGAATACTATGACTTACCTTATAATTATAACAAAACTGTTGTAAAAGCTTTGGCACAAAATCCAACTACACTTTTTGTTTATTGGGAGATTTCAGCTGAAGACCGAGAAAACTTAGAAAAACAGTATGGTGAAAACTTTTTCTATATTACTAAACCTGTTTTGATAGTTCATAATTTAACTGAAAAATATTCATATGAAATAGATATAAATGATTTTGCAAACAATTGGTATATTAATGTAGGAAACTCTAAGTGCCAGTATGTTATAGAATTAGGAAGAAGACCTATTGAATTTACAGATAAAATTAAAACCGACTTTTTAAGTATTTCTTCTTCTAATGTCATAGAGTCACCTAATGATCATGTTTTATTTTTTAAAGATACTAATAAAGTTTTATATAGAAATATAAATACTAATAAATACACAGAGTTAATATTAAAGCCATTCTTAAAAAATATTTCTAGTATATATAAAGATATGCATCTTGCAGATACTGAAAATATTAATGAAAGTATGTTTGACTTTAATAACCCTTCATCACAAAATCCAACATCTAATGTTTTATAGGTTTTCGTACTTAGAAAACCTACATTTATTTTTAATAATATTACAAGAAAAGAGATTTAAACAATGGAAAAAAATATAAAAGGATATGTAAGTTTTGTACTACATGCACATTTACCATTTGTGCATCACCCAGAAAGTGAAGATTATTTAGAGGAGCAATGGCTATATGAAGCTATTTCTGAAACTTATATTCCACTTATTTTAAATTTTCAAAAATTAGTGGATGAAAAAGTGGATTTCCGATTTACTATGTCACTTACTCCTCCACTTTTAAATATGCTAGATAATAAAATGCTTCAAAAAAGGTATATAAAATATTTAAGAACACATATTGAGCTTGCAGAAAAAGAAATTGAAAGAACAAAAGATGATCCAAGAATAAATGAACTTTCACATTACTATTATAATAGATATTCAAACGACCTTCATATATTTAAAGATGTATATAATTGTAATTTAATTAATGCTTTTAAAAAGTTTCAAAATCTTGGAGTTTTAGAAATTATAGGTTGCGGAGCCACACATGGTTATTTTCCTATTTTATATGTTAATGAAAAAACAGTAAGAGCACAAATTGCTTTGGGAGTTCAAACATATAACAAATATTTTGACAAGCCAATTAGAGGATTTTGGCTACCTGAATGTGGCTATGTTCCTGAAGCTGACAAATATTTAAGAGAATTTGGTGTTCAGTACGTTCTTACTGAAACACATGGAATATTGTATGCAGACCCAACACCTATATATGGAACTTATGCACCAATTGTATCTCCAGATGGAGTTGTTGCTTTTGGTCGTGATTTAGAGTCTTCAAGACAAGTATGGTCATCAATTAATGGATATCCTGGGGATTTTAATTACAGAGAATTTTATAGAGATATTGGTTATGACGCTCCATATGATTATATAAAACCATATATTGCATCAAATGGTGTAAGAGTTTCTACTGGTATTCGTTATCATAGAATTACAGGAAAAACTGAAAATAAAGATATTTATAATTTAAGATGGGCTATGGACTCTGTTGAAAAAAATAGTGGTCATTTCTTTGATTGTAGAAAAGCACAAATAGAGCATTTATCTTCAAAAATGCATATTCCACCAATTATAGTTTGCCCTTATGATGCTGAACTTTATGGACATTGGTGGTATGAAGGACCAGATTTTTTATATACTCTTGCCAAAAAAGTATATTATGACGATTGTAATTTTAAATTAATTACACCTGGTGAATATATAGATAAATTCCCAGAAATACAAGTTTCAACTCCTTGTCGTTCAAGCTGGGGAGCTAAAGGATATTCTGAAGTTTGGCTTAACCCAACAAATGATTATGTTCATAAACATTTGCATGTGGCTGGCGATAGAATGTGTGAACTTGCACATAAATTTCCAAATGAACCTCTTGATTCAATTAAAAGACGTATTCTTAACCAATGCGTTCGAGAGTTAGTACTAGCCCAAAGTAGTGATTGGCTATTTATTATAACTAATGGTACTATGGTTGATTACGCCAAAAAAAGAATAAAAGATCATATTGGTAGATTTACTAAATTATATAATTGTCTAATTAATGATGAAAAAATTGACATGAATTTTTTAGAAACAATTGAGGAAAAAGATTGTATTTTCCCCGAAGCTGATTACATGTTATATTATTAATAAAAGGTTGCAAATATTGCAACCTTTTATTAATGTTTTATTTTAGTACATTCCTCCCATTCCTGCGTCTTGGGCATCTCCTCCGCAGCTACATTCCTTTTTTTCTGGAATGTCTGTTACTATACTTTCTGTTGTAAGTATCATAGAAGCAATTGATTCTGCATTTTGAATTGCACTTCTTGAAACTTTTGTTGGGTCAACGATTCCCGCTTTTTTCATATCTACATATTTTTCATTTTTAGCATCAAATCCAAATCCTTCTTTTTCTGCTTTTACTTTTTCAAGAATTACTGCTGGCTCTAATCCCGCATTAACAGCTATTTGTCTTACTGGTTCTTCTAATGCTTTTAATATAATTTTTCCACCTATTTTTTCGTCATTTTTTAATGTTTCTACTACTTTTTCTACTTCTGGAATTATATTAATATATGCTGTTCCTCCACCTGCAACTATACCTTCTTCGACTGCTGCTTTTGTAGCAGATAATGCATCTTCAATTCTTAGCTTTTTGTCTTTCATTTCTACTTCTGTCGCTGCACCTACACCAATTACTGCAACTCCACCTGCAAGTTTTGCAAGTCTTTCTTGTAATTTTTCTTTTTCGTATTCGCTCTTTTCTTCTTCAAGTTGAGCTCTTATTTGAGAAACTCTATCTGCAATTTGAGCTTTATCTCCGTTTCCATCAACAATTATAGTTTTATCTTTTTCAACTTTTACTTGTTTAGCTCTTCCTAATTGTGCTATATCTGTATCTTTTAGTTCTAAACCTAAATCTGAGGTTATAACCTCTCCACCTGTAAGTATTGCTATATCTTGTAGCATTTCTTTTCTCTTATCTCCATAGCCTGGTGCCTTAACTGCT
>USTA01000060.1 GCA_900557475.1 uncultured Clostridium sp.
AGCCTATCTGACATATTTATTATGCTCCAGGAAATACTATTCGGTACAAGAGGTGCTGAATATTTTACCATGTCTTTCATAAGTACTTTATCTAATTTTCCAATATATTTTGGTAATTTTAAAATAGATAATATTACAATAGCGGTTAGTGTATTTGCAATTGTATTTGCCCATAAAAGCCCTTCTGCTCCTGCTTTTATTCCTAAAATAAATATGATGTTTAATATAATTGTTGATATCCCTAAAATAAAATTAGATACAGAATATAATTTTATTTTCCCAAGTCCTCTTGATAATGCATTACTTAATCCTATAAGTATATTTGAAATTACAAAAGTAATTATTGCAGTTATATACATTCCAGAATATTCGGTAAACAGTCCCATTATAACCGCTGAGAGTACTGTAAATAAAAGAGTTCCACAAAATGTATAAATAATTGTTTGGCTAATTATTTTCTTTCGTTTCTGCTTGCTATCTGCATCTATTAAATATCTAAACATTGACTCTTCCATTAAAAGAGTAATGATTGGACAAAGGAATATTGATAGAGTACATACAAAGTCATAATTTCCATATTCCGTAGGACTTAATTTAGCAGAATAAAGTGGTAGCAATAAATACGATAATACTTGTGTGCTAAGTTTTCCAATTGCTATTATGATTGTATTTTTCATCAATTGTCTTTTCTGGTTCACTTTAATATCCCTTTCTTGCTTTTTATTTTTTATTTTTTATTTTTTATTTTTGGTAGTAAGTTTTTCTATTTCATAGTCTAGACTTTTTATAAAGTTTTTATTATTGCTATTAAACTCTTTTGGCACAAAATCTTCTGCTTCTTTAAGTTTTTTTGCTAAATCATTAAAATCATTTAAAGCTAATATATAGCCCTCTTTAGAAAATGTTTCTAATATTTGCTTTTGATGATCATTTACATGTTCTTTATATTTAGCTTCTCTTGCTGCTACTATCATTGGCTTTTTAATTTTTAAGCCATGTATTATAGTTCCTACTCCTGCATGTGTAATAACTATTCTTGCATCTTTCATATATTTTTCAAATTCAGTACTCGAAATAAATTTATGAAGCTCTATTTTAGAAGAACTAAATTTTGTATTTCCTATTTGTGCAATTATTTTTTCTTTTATTTCAAGTTTTTCTACTGCATCTAATAATCTTTTAAACTCTTTATCTTGGGTTCCAAGTGTCACAAAAATCAATATATCCACCCCCAATATACTGCTTTAGGATATAATTTTAGCATGTCTTCCCATTGCACTACAAATGTATTTGCAATAGGATAAACAAGTCTTCCTGCTAGTGTTTTTGAGTTTTTATTTGCAAAAGTTTCAATCCAAATTATCTTACTTCCAAAAATTTTTGCAATGTAGCACATCGGAACTGCTGTGTGAGTTCCTGTTGTTACAATAACTTCTGGTTTAAGCTTAAAATATAATTGCATACTTTTAAATAAATTATAAAGTAAAATAAAAAAGTATTTTATTGGCGTTTTTCTAGTTCCATATTTTAAGAAAAACACTCTGCTTTCAGGATATTTTTGCTTAAGGTCTTTATCTGAATCTGATTCTTCTGTAACTATACAATAATCATATTTCTTAAAGTCTAACATTTGTAGTTCACTTAAATGTCCACCCATACTCGAAATGAACATAACCTTTTTTAAATCTACTTTTTGCAAGGATTTTTTATTTTTAAACATTATATATATCCTTCCTTATAAATTCCATAGTTTTAAGTTAATCTTAATATTATTTTTTTGTAATATTAATTTTACATTTTATCTGGAACTTCTATACCAAGAAGTCCTAATCCATTTGTTAATATTACTTTTGTCATATATGTTATATATAGTCTTGCATCTTGTAATTCTTTATCTTCACAAATTATTTTATTTTGGCCATAAAAATATGAATATGATTTTGCAAGCTCTATTAAATATTTTGAGATTATAGAAGGTTCACTTTTTTCCATTGCTTGAATAATTATATTATAAAAATTATCTATAAGTTTTATGATTTTTATACTTGCATCATCTGTAATTTTACTTTCATTTATTTCTTCTGGAATATATCCTGCTTTTTCTAATACACTTTTAGTTCTTACTGCCATATATTGAATATATGGTCCTGTTTCTCCATTAAAATTTAGAGCTGCATTCAAGTCAAATACTTGATTTTTTACTCTTGACTCTGCTAAGTCATCAAAGATTATTGCTCCTATTCCAACTTGTTTTGCAACTAATTCTTTGTTTGCAATGTCTCTACTTTCAATTATATTCATTGATTTAGTTATTGCTTCATTTAAAAGGTCTGTAACCTTTACAAAATTACCTTTTCTTGAAGACATTTTTCCTTCTGGAAGTCTAATCATTCCATAGTTTACATGTTCTAAGCCTTTTACATATTTTTCATCAACTCCTAAGATTTTAGCTATTGCAAATATTTGTTTAAAATAAAGACTTTGTTCTTCACCAACAACATATAAGCATTTGTCAAAATCATACGTTTTTATTCTGTATAAAATAGCTGCTAAATCTCTAGTTGCATAAATTGATGTACCATCTGCTTTTTGAATTATACAAGGAGTATCTATTCCTTCTTCTTTTAAATCTACAATTTTTGCTCCATGAGATTCTGTTAGCTTTCCCGATTTTTCAAGTAAGCTAATAATTTCATCCTTTTTATTTGCATAAAAAGCTTCTCCTTTTAAAGAGTCAAATTTTATTCCTAGCAAATCATAAATTTTATTAAATTCTTTTAAGCTTAGTTCTTTAAACCTGTTCCATAATTCTGTGCAATATTCATCACCATCTTCTAACCTTTTAAAAGTCTCTCTGCACTGTTCTAATACTGCTTCATCTTGCTCACAAGCTTCATTTATTCTTTTATAGATATCTGCTAATTTATCTATTGGTTCGGTTTCAAAGTCGTATTCATTTCCCCATCTTTTATAGCCTTCTATTAATTTAGCAAATTGAGTCCCATAATCTCCTAAATGATTTATTCCAATTGTATTAAATCCTAAATACTGATAAATTCTATATAGTGAATTACCTATAATTGTTGTTTTTAAATGTCCTATATGGAATGGTTTTGCAATATTGGGAGATGAATATTCTACAATTACAGTTTTACCTTTTCCTATTTCTGACTTTCCATAATTCTCTTTTTGCAATTTAAATTTGTTTATAGTAGTTTTAATTATTTCCTCTTTTGATACAAAAAAATTTAAATAACCGTTTACATCTTCTATTTTAGAAATTACATCTTGATTAATTTCTATATTTTCTTTTATATTAGCTGCTATTTTTACTGGTGATTGTCTTAATTCTTTTGCAAGTTTAAAACATGGAAATGCATAATCTCCATTGCTCTCTTCTTTTGGAATTTCTATATATGATTTTATTTCTTCTGCGTTTAAGTTTACTACTTTTGCAATTCCTAATGCAATTTCTTCTTTAAAGTCCATCTCATTTTCCCTTTCCACTAATTTATCACATCTTTAGTCTCCTAAATTAATGCCTATATTTCTTGCTGTTTTTACAAGCTCACAATCTTTAGTAACTAATCTTACATTACTTTCCTTTGTTCCACCTTCAACTGCTCCTAGTTTTTTATTTTCACCTACCACATCTTCTAGTGGTACACAGTCTAGTTTTCCGTTTTTTATAACTGTTAAAACTCCAAATTTTTCTTCTAATGCTAGTTCCATTGCTTTTGCTCCATATTTTGTTGATAGAACTCTATCGTATGCAGATGGAATTCCTCCTCTTTGCATATATCCAAGTGTTGTGCATCTTGATTCTAATCCTGTAAGTTCTTGTAGTTCTTTTGCAACTTTGTTTCCTGCTCCTGCAAATTTAACACTTATTCCGGTACCTTCTCCAATATCTGCTTTGTATGTTGAAGCTTCTTCATCTTTTGGCATTGCACCTTCTGATACAACTACTATGCTAAAGTTTTTTCCTTCTTTCATACGTTTTTTTATAGCCTCTGCTGCTTTGTTTATATCATATGGTATCTCTGGAATTAAAGCAACATCTGCACCTCCTGCAATTGCTGCCTCTAGTGCAATCCATCCTGCAAATCTTCCCATTACCTCTAAACACATTATTCTATGGTGTGTTTCTGCTGTTGTATGAAGTCTATCTATTGCCTCTGCTGCTACTGATACTGCTGTGTTATATCCAAATGTAATTTCTGTACATGCAACATCATTATCTATTGTTTTTGGAATTCCTATTACATTCATCCCTTTTACAAATAAATCTCTTGCTGATTTTTGTGTACTATCTCCACCAAGTGTAAATAAACAATCAAATCCATTTTTCTTGAAATTTTCTATACAAAGGTCAGATAAATCTTTATATTCAACTGTTCCATCTGGATTTTCTACTTTATAATTAAATACAATTGTATTTGTTGAAGAACCTATTATAGAGCCTCCTTTAGTTAAAATTCCTGATGCCACTGGATTGTGGTCTAAACGAATAAAATTATTTTCAGCAAGTCCTCTATATCCATCAATATATCCATAACACTCTATTCCTTTTTCTTCTGCACTCTTCTTAATCGCTCTAATAACTGGATTTAATCCTGATACGTCTCCTCCATTTGCTAATATAGCTACTTTCTTTACCATAGTTTCCTCCTTATTTTAATGTCTAATAAACACTAATCTTCTTTCTTTTTCTTTGTCTTTTTTACAATAATTGTAATTATTATAATTAGTATAATGCAAACAATTAATATTATTCCGCCTATTTTTACATACTCAAATATTTTTCTCACTCTTGTTATAACATTATCTACTTCTTTTTCTTTTTCTCCTAATTTATCAACAGCTAAATCTACTTGATAAATTGTTGTTTCATAATCATTTGTAAGTATTATATTGATTAAATTATCTCCGTCTTTTAAATTATCTGCTCCAATGATTTCTACTTTAGCATTTGGGTCATTAACTACTGTTTTTACATTTAATTTAGTAAGTTCAGTATCTTCAATACTTGAAGAATATGCATATTTTTCTGGACTGAATTCTTCATTTAGCGTAATTCCTTCTATCTCTAAACTTTCCAATTTTAAAGTTACCTTTGGCTCTTTTGAAGCCACAATTGTATATGCCCTTGAAGTTCCATCAATTGCGGTCACTCTAACAGTTATAGTATTTTCTTTTTTCTTTAAATTTTTGTTTCCAGATATCCTTACAACTGCTCCTTCTACTTCTGGTTCTGCTACAATATCTAACGAATTAATATCCTGTGGAATTATTACATAATATTCCATTGTATTTTTATTAAACTCTGGTGATAGTTCATAACCATCTATCTCAAGACTGCTCAAGTACTTATTTGTCCTTTGTTCTTTTAGTTCATTTGATGTTACATTATTAACTTTATTTGTAGCATACACAGGTACTACTGTAAGAGTTACTAACATTAGTATTGCCAATATTGTTCCATATATTTTCTTCATTTTGTGGTATTTCCTTTCTTTTGATTTTAGCACCATTTTATTATTTTTGCATCATCTAAATTAACAATACTAGTATAGCATTTTAAGTTTTACTAGTCAATTATAATTTGAGACTTTTTTGTAGGTGGGAATTAAAATATGAAACAGGGAAATTTTGACTTTTTTTAATTTTTGTAGTATAATTTAATTATATTTAAAATGTACCTAAGAAAAGGAGGAGTTATTATGGGATTAATAGATAATATTCGTGAATTTTTTTCAGGTTCAAAAAACACTCAGCCACAAACATCACGAATAAATGAGGAGCATGAAAAAACAATATTAGCTAATAGAATAGTTGATTTAGTTCATCAAATTCAAAGCATTGACTCTTTTGACAGTACTATTTGGAATTTGGCAAATGTTTCTAGTTATGACCTAGCCAAAAAAAGGTTAGAAGATTTACAAAAACTAAATTCCACTTTAGAAAGTAAGCTTTCTAGGCTTAGCAGAGAAAGTCAAAGAATAAATCCAGCTAGAGAATCACTTGAAGCTTCTAAAT
>USTA01000061.1 GCA_900557475.1 uncultured Clostridium sp.
TATGTATATGCTCTCAAATGTCCTGAATTTAGTATGAATGTTATATATATAAGTATATCTGCTGTTATTGTCCAAAATATTATATCTTCTATATAAGTTAAAATATCAGATGTTTTTATAGTTTTTCTTAGAGCTCTAAAAATATCGAATAACACGCAAATAATAATTCCAGTACAAGCATAAACCAAAAACATCCCAAGTTGTGTATTTAAAATTCTTTCCATGTTTTCTCCATCTTATTTAAAAATCTTTCCTAAAAGATTTCCTGCTGTCTTTTTTTCTTCTTTGTCACTATAATTTAAACTCGATATTTGTCCTTCTATTATTACATCTTGAGTATCTATACTAAGTTTGTTAATCCTTAAGTCTTCCCCTTTTATTGTTAGCATTCCTAGTTCAGTCTCTAGAATTACAATTTGGTCGTCAAAGCTAAGAACGTCTATAACCCCAGATATAGTTAGTTTTTCTCTGTTTTCTAACATAAGATTTTGTACTTGATTAAAATTATCCTTTAAACTGTTTTTTCTTTCCTCTTGTACCATAAGTTCCTCCTTAATTTATCTTATTGTATATTAAATTATATTCACAAAATGTAATAATTAGAACTGATATAAAAAAAAGCTTATAAAGAAAGAACATCCTTATAAGCTTTTTTACTATTTTTCTATATTTTCATGTAGATGATTTAAATATTTAGTATCTATAATTTGATTAAATAAAATTGATATTTTACAAGCTGATACATCTATATCTACAATATTTTCTTTTATTTCTTCAAATGTGTTTACAGAGGTTTTTAAAATATCTATATGATTTGAAATTCCAGAGCCTACAATAGATATTTTACTAACACAAAGAATTTGAGCCTTTCCTTGCTTTTTATCTAGAATTTTTTCTATCATAGCTCTATTTTCTTTATTGCTTGTAAAAGATACTTTATTTCCTTCTATACTATATTTTCCAATTTTTATATTATTTTTTATAAGTTCTGAAATTAGTGTGAAGGGATTTATTCTTCCTTCAAAATTAACTATTATAATATTGTCATTTTTTATAATACTTTTAATTACTGTGTCTTCCATAGAATTACTAATTTTTGTTCCTATATTGGAATTAAATGTCGATGCTGCAATAATTGGCATATTGTATTTTTCAGCCAATTCTACGCATCTATCATGTAATACTTTAGCACCTTCTCCTGATATATATGACATCTCTTCATATGAGATAGAATTTAATTTATGTGCTACTTTAACATCTCTAGGGTCAGCAGTATATATTCCGTCTACATCTGAAAAAATATAACAATGATCTGCTTTCATTGCTGCTGATATTGCAACAGCAGTAGTATCAGAACCACCTCTTCCTAGTGTTGTAATATTTCCTTCTTTATCCATTCCTTGGAATCCAGTAACTACAACAATATTTCCTTTGTCTAGTTCCTTATTTATTCTTGCAGTATCTATATTCATAATTTTTGAAGATTGATAATCTTCATTTGTAAGTATTCCAGATTGCCAACCAGTAAGTGAAATAGCTTTATGTCCTAGCATATTTAATAGTATAGCTAATTTTGCAGCAGATATCTGTTCTCCTGTACTTAAAAGAGCATCCATTTCCCTACTATTTGGAATTGATGATAGTTCTTTTGCTTCTTTTATTAAATTGTCTGTTGTTTTTCCTTGAGCTGAAACAACACAAACAATTCTATTATCTTGTGCTTTTAGCTCAATTATTTTTTCAGCTACAATATTTAAGTTTATATTGTCTGAAACTGAGCTTCCTCCAAATTTTAATACAATTGTTTCCATTTGTATGCCTCTTTAAAATAATATAACTAAAAAATTTAATTATAAACTTTATAGTTTAAATAAGCTTTATATTAAGCCCTTTATATATAATATAAAAATATTATATATTTGTGATTAGAAAGTTATTTTCTTTTCTTTTTATTTTCAGGTTTATTTATTCCTTTATTTTTAGTATCAAATGACTTAAAGAAATTTATAACTTGATTTTTATTTAGCATAATTGTTGGCAAGGATAATATTCCTATGTTCTCTTCATCTAAAATATATGTAATCTTTATCATGTAATAGTAAATTGGAATAAAGAAAATTCTTTTCTTTTCCTTACACATATATATATTTAAAAGTTTATCATATTTTACATCTGTTTCTTGTGAATTTGCCTTAACTAAAAGTTGCGTTTCTGTAAGTTCTATTTTATATCTTGCATAAAACATTGCTAGTAAAAATAGTAAAATTAATAACCCTACACTATAAAATACAATTATTATGTTATTTCTAAATGTGAATGCCAAAAACACTACTATTACTAACAGGATTACAAGCGTTGCTATTCCATAATTTTTAATATAATTTTTAAAATTAGAACTTATTTTAAACTTTCTAAAAATATTAGTTACTTGATTATTTTCATCATGATTACATTTGTCATAAATTTCTTTCCACTTCATTTTTTCCTCTTCCTAAACTAAATAATTAGTTTCCAAATGCAAGTCTTTTTGTATCTCTTGCAATTACAAGTTCTTCATTTGTAGGTACTATCCATACTGGAATACTAGAATCATCAGAAGAAATACAAACTTCCTCTCCCCTAGCTTGATTTTTTTCATTTTCTAGTTTTATTCCCATAAAAGCTAAATTATCACAAATACCTTGTCTTATTCTAACTTGATTTTCGCCAACACCTGCTGTGAAAGTTATAACGTCAATTCCTTGCATAGATACAGCATATTTTGCTATTGTTTGAGCAATTATATATTTATAGTAGCTAAGTGCTAATTTTGCTCGTTTATTTCCTTCTTCTGCTGCTTTTTCTATATCTCTTACATCTTTGCTAACTCCAGAAATTCCCCAAAGACCAGAATCTTTATTTAATACATCTTCCATTTCTTTAGGAGATAATCCTTCATTTTCCATTAAGAATGTTACTATTGAAGGATCTAGGTCTCCGGCACGTGAACACATTGGTATTCCTGAAATAGGTGTAAGCCCCATAGAAGTTTCAACTGACTTTCCTCCTTGAATAGCACAAATACTTGCTCCTTGACCTAAGTGGCAATTTACTATTTTTAAATCTTTTACATCTTTTCCTAAAAGTTCAGCAATTCTATTTGCAACATAATAATGTGATGTACCATGGAAACCATACTTTCTAACTTTATATTTCTCATAATATTCATATGGTATTGGGTAAATATATCTTTCCTCTGGTATTGTTTGATGGAATGCTGTATCAAAAACTGCAACCATAGGTTTTCCTGGCATTAATTCTTCACATGCCCTTATTCCTATTAAAGAACATGGGTTATGTACTGGAGCTAAGTTTGAGCAATCCTCTATTGTTTTTATTACTTCGTCATTAATAACAACAGATTCTTTAAAAACTTCACCTCCATGAACAGTTCTATGTCCAATTGCACTTATTTCATCTAAACTTGCAATTGCTGGATAATCTTTATTTAATAACTGTTCAATAGCAAAATTTAAAGCTTCTTTATGATTTTTAACTGGATTATTAAGCACATATTTTTCTCCACCTATTTTATGCGTTAAAAATGACTCTTCCCCTATTCTTTCATATGTTCCCTTTGCTATTACCTCTTCATTTTCCATATTAATTAATTGATATTTTAATGAAGAGCTTCCGCAATTGATAACTAAAATTTTCATTTTTACCTCCTAATTGTATTAAATTTTATATATTCTACATTGTAGTTACTATTTTTTCTGTATCTTGAGCTATTAGCATTTCCTCGTTTGTAGGTACTACCCATACCTCTATTTTAGAATCTGGGCAAGATACTTTTCTTTCTATGTTTTTGCCATCATTTAATTTTTTATCTAATTTTACACCAAAGCATTTTAATAGTTCACAGATTTCTTCTCTATCTTCTATTCCCTTTTCACCAACTCCAGCTGTAAAAGTTATGACATCAATTCCTTGCATAGATACAGCATATTTTGCTATTGTTTGTGCTACATCATATAAAAATATATCCATTGCAAGTTTTGCATTATGGTCTCCTGCCATAGCCTCTGCTTCTACATCTCTAAAATCTACTGAAACCTGTGAAACTCCATAAATTCCAGATTTATTATTTAAAATCTTATTCATTTCAGATTCTGTTAAGTTTTCCTTTTGCATTAAATATGTAACAACAGAGGGATCTAAATCACCTGAACGTGTTCCCATTGGAATTCCTCCAAGAGGAGTAAATCCCATAGAAGTTTCAACTGACTTTCCTCCTTGAATAGCGCAAATACTTGCTCCTTGACCTAAATGGCAGTTTACTATTTTTAAATCTTCTATATTAGCTTTTTTTAGTTCTGCCACTCTGTTTGCAACATAATTATGTGAAAGACCATGAAAACCATATTTTCTTATTTTATATTTTTCATAATATTTATATGGTATTGGATAAATATATCTTTCCTCTGGTATTGTTTGATGGAATGCTGTATCAAATGCTGCAACATTTGGTTTACTTGGAAAGAGCTCCATGCATGCTTCTAAAACAGCTAGTGCTGATGGATTATGAAGTGGAGCTAAAGGAATACATTCTTCAATTTCCTTTTTTACTTCTTCTGTAACTAATACAGAATTTTTAAATTTTTCTCCTCCATGTACAACTCTGTGCCCTATTGCACTTATTTCATCAATTCCAGAAATAACACCACAACTTTTACTAGTTAGCTTGGAAATAATAATGTTTAAAGCTTCTTTGTGGTTTTCAACTTCTAGCTCAAATTTGTGTTTTTCTTCTCCTACTTTATGCGTTAAAAATGCATTTTTTTGACCTATTCTTTCAAAATTTCCCTTAGCTAGAACAATTCCTAATTGTGTATTAATTAATTGATATTTTAGTGAAGAACTGCCCGAATTTAATACTAATATTAGCATATTATCAATCTCCTTCTAATATTTTATTTTTTATTTTGAGCTTGCACACAAGTTATAGCTACAACACCAGCTATATCTTCTGCTGAACATCCTCTAGATAAGTCATTTACTGGTTTATCCAAGCCTTGACAAAGTGGTCCATAAGCTTCTGCATGTGCCAATCTTTGAGTTAATTTATATCCTATGTTTCCAGCATTTAAGTCTGGAAATACTAAGATATTTGCTTTACCTTTTAAAGGACTTTCAGGCGCCTTCATTTTTGCTATTTCTGGTATTATTGCAGCATCTAATTGTAATTCTCCATCTACTAAAAGTTTTGGATCTTTTTTCTTTGTAATTGCTGTTGCATTTATTACTTTTTCTGTTAACTCTGAATGTGCACTTCCCTTAGTTGAATATGAAAGCATTGCTACTTTAGGAATGCCTCTAGGATTTACTAATTCCTTGAAAGATTCTGAAGAGCTAATTGCAATATCTGCCAATTGTTCTTCTGAAGGATTTTCGTTTAGTCCACTATCTGCATATATAAATACGCCATCTTCTCCAAATTCTTTATCCTTAAGACTCATTATAAAAAATGCTGAAACAGTTTTTACCCCAGGTTTTCCTTTTATAATTTGAAGTACAGGTTTTAATGTATCTGATGTAGGATGTGATGCTCCTGATACAAATCCATCTGCATCATTTTGTTTTACCATCATACTAGCAAAATACCTCGAATTTTCTATTAGAGTTTTTCTTGCTATCTCTTCTGTCATTCCCTTAGCTTTACGAAGTTCATAAAATGCTTTAGTATATTCTTCTAACTTTGGAGATTTTCCTGGGTCTATTATTTCTGAACCTTCAATATCTATATTATTTTTCTTTGCAAGAATTTTAATATCTTCCTCTTTTCCAAGTAATATTACTTTTGCAAAACCTTCTTTTTTTATGATTTCAGTA
>USTA01000062.1 GCA_900557475.1 uncultured Clostridium sp.
CAGAAGATAGTTCTAAATCAGATAAAGTGATAAGAGTTACAGGAGATTTTGATTATGAAAAAATGCTACAAGGTTATATAACGGCATTAGACTTATGCTTGCAAGGCTTAATAAGCCCGTCTACATTAGGAATTGATACTAAAAAATTAGATAATGCTGATGCACAAAGAGAAAAAGAAAAAGTTACACAATATACAAGAAATAAAGTTATTAGAGTCTTAGAAAGAGTATTACCTTTAGTAGCAATTACATGTTTAAAAACTTATGATAAATTGAACAAGAAAGCATCTGACATAGAATATGAAGCAGATGCAGACTTTGGCGAATATAGTTCTCCTTCATTTGAAGCTGTGGTAGAAACTGTATCAAAAGCAAGACCAGGACAATCTATTATGAGCGTTGAAAGAAGTGTTGAAGAATTATACGGTGATAGTTTGACTCCAGAAGAAAAGAAAGAAGAAGTAAAAAGATTAAAAGATGAAGCCGGGATAATACAAAAAGATGAACCTAACATTATGAGTCCTATTTAGAGTAGGTGATTAAATGCAAGATGAATATAACATAAAAGAACTATTTGAAGAGATAGAAAATGAATTAATATTATCTATGAAGAGAACATTATGGAGTCATAAAGCAGATGAAAAAGTAAAAGGCTTTAAGTGGCCACAATGGCAAGCTATGAAACTAAAGCAAATAGAGGATTTCAAAAAATCAAATCAAGAAATTTTTAAAAATAAAAATACTATATTAGATAATTTAGTATATAAAGAAATGAAAAAACAATTTAAAGAAGGTGCAAGTAGAACTAATAAAGATGCAATAAAAAAGGGAATAATAAAAAAATCAGATTCACAAATAAGTGGATCTTTTTTTGGATTAAATGATAGAAAAATAAAAGCTTTAATTAAAAGTACAACTAATGATATTAACGATGTAAAATATGCTACTTTAAGAATGGCAAATGATCAGTATAGGCAAATAATATATAAAGCAGAAGTATATGCAAATACAGGCGTAAAAACAGTAAAACAAGCAATAGATATGGCTTCACAAGAATTTTTACTTAGAGGGTTTAATTGTATTGAATATAAAAATGGTTCAAGACACAATATAGTAGATTATTGTGATATGGCCATTAGAACAGCTAACAAAAGAGCCAATTTAATGGGCGAAGGAGAAATGAGAAAAAAACTGGGAGTAGCTACAGTATATATATCAAAGCATGGTGGGGCTTGTGATAAATGTGTACCTTGGCAAGGTAGAGTATATATAGATGATGTCTGGTCAGGTGGAAAAAAAGAAGATGGTAAATATCCTCTTTTAAGTACAGCTATTGAAGGTGGCTTATTTCATCCAAGATGTCAACATGGTTCTAGTACATATTATGAAGGTATAAATGAAGAACCAGAAGAAGTAACACAAGCATTATCAGAACAACATAATGATGAATATACACAGGCATTACAAAGACAAAAAAGACAATATGAAAGATTAGCATTAGGAAGTTTATTGCCTGAAAATGTATTAAACTATCAAAATAAAATAAATGAATTGAAAAATCAGATAGATGGTAGTAAAATAGAGATAACAGATGATGAGCAATATGCAATAAATCAATATATTAGCTCTGAAAGTTATAAAATAAATGAATTATTGAGAAATAATTTAGAACTAAGTAAAGAACAAAAGAAAGTAATAGACAGTTTAGATAAAATACTAGACAAATTACCAAATTATGAAGGAAATATAGTTAGAGTATTAGAAATAAAAGATAATAAATTATTACAAAAATTCTTAAATAATAATCGAATAGGAAAGATAAAAAAATGGAAAGAATATTTATCATTTTCAAGTAAAGAAAATTACAATGAAAATGCAAATATAAGAATATATGTAAAATCTAAAAAAGCTAAAGATGTAAGAAGATACAATGAAAGTGAAAGTGAAGTTTTATATAAAAGAAACAGCAAATTTATAACAAAAGATATTGAAATGTTAAATAATATATATTATATCCTATGGGAGGAAATAAATGAGTAATTTATCACTAGAAGAATTTTATAAACTTTCAGAAAAAGAAAAAGGTGTTAGATATAAAGAATTAAGTGACCACGATAGATTCTTAGTACGAATATCTATGCCAATAAAAGGAGAAAATGTAGGATTTAGAGAACTAACAGAAAGAGAAAAGAAAGAAGCAAAGGAATTTGAAGAAGCCGTAAAAAGTGGAAATATAAATAAATGGTTTAATAAGGAGGTCTAAAATGGACTTTGGAGATGCAATTAAGTTGTTAAAACAAGGAAAAAGAGTACAAAGAGAAGGATGGAATGGTAAAAATCAATATATAGAACTTGCAACAAATATAAGTTATATAAATGCAAATAAAGATACTATAAATGCAGAACATATAGCAATAGGTAATAAAGCAATAGCTTTTGTGGGAACATCAGGAGTTCAAATGGGCTGGCTAGCAAGTCAGGCAGATATATTAGCAGAAGACTGGAAAGTTGTATAAAAACTTTATAAATGCAGTGGCGGAATAGACAATTCAAGCGTGGAATTGGTAAAGTATATCAAAGTAGCTAATTAATTGATATTCTCGAGATATATATTAATAGATGAAATGGATACAATAGTAGACGCTTACGTAATTTAAAAGGTATGAGATAGGCTGGTTACGGAGTTCGGACATACCATGTTAGGTGCAAATCCTAACCTGCATGTAACTAATTAAATAGTTTTTAATATTTAGAGCTTTGAAAAAGGCTCTATTTTTCATGCCAAAAACGTGTGTATGGCTTAAATACTATCATGGACGAATAATAGTCGACGGACTTAAAACGGAGGAGGTCCTTTATGGAAAACGGAAATGAAGAAAAAAAAGTAGATACTCAGACTACTGGAAATGATACTCAGTTAAATAACAACAATAATGTAAGCAATCAAGATTCAAAAGTTAATGAAATCTTTGGAAATACTAAAGAAACATCAGAAAATACAAAAAAAGAAGAGCAAAACGATAGTACTAATACAGAAAAAAAGACTGATATATCAAATCAAAACAAAAATGAGGGTGAGAAAGGTAAAAAAGCCAACAGTGTTGCTCAACAAAACGATGATGGCTCAATAACTTTTAAAAATCAGGATGAATTAGATGGATTTATTGCGAGAATGTATGCCAAAGGAGCTGAAAAGGCTACACAAGGCAAAACCTCTAAACAAAAACAAGAAAATCCTGAAGATGATTCTAAAGAAAACCAAACTAAAGAAGAAACTCCAGTGCAAAATCAACAGAATTCATTACCAACTGATTACTATCAAAACAAAATTGGACTTGCTATGGCAGTAAAAGGAATTAATCCTGCAAAATTACAAAGAGCAAGTAGATTAGTGGACCAGGAAAAGGTGATTGTAAATGGAGTTGTTGATGATACAAAACTAGAAGAAGAAATAAACGCAATAATTAGTGAATTTCCAGAACTAGTTGGAGAATCAAGTAATACCAGTGAACAAAAAGGCTTTAAGTTTGGAGCAGCTGGAAATCAAACACAAGATGCCACAGATAATATCAATGATGAACTTGATGAAATCTTTGGAAACAAATAAATATAGAAAAGGAAAGGTGATTTATTATGGCTAATACAGTCAATTATGCAACTCAATTTGAAAGACAATTAAGACAAAAATATAAAAGAGAATGTTTAAGTGATGATTTAACAACAGAAAAAGTAAAATTTATTAATGCTAAAACCATCAAAGTACCATATTTAACTTTAGGTGGTTTTAAAGATCATGGAAGAAATGGTGGATTTAATAGACAAAATGCAAAAAATGATTTCATGACATTTACTCTACAACATGATAGAGATGTTGAATACTTTATTGATACTGAAGATGTAGACGAATCAAATCAAGCATTAAGTGCTGCTAATATAACTAATACATTTGAAGAAGAACATGCTATTCCAGAAAGAGATTGTTATAACTTCTCTAAAATATATAGTGAATATAAAACAAGATTATCAGGAACAGTAGATAATACTGCAATAACACCTGATAATGCTTTAACTTTGTACGATAAATATATGAAACAAATGGATGAAGATGAAGTTCCAACAGAAGGAAGATTATTATATGTAACTCCTGATGCAGAAGAGTCAATAAGGAATGCAAGAGAAGTACAAAAAGTATTTTTCTTGAATGGTGGAAATGGTAATGGATTCCATAGAGCAGTAAGAAGTTTAGATGATGTAAAAATCAAGAAAATACCAAGTGCAAGAATGAAAACAGCATATAACTTTACTGATGGATGTACACCTGGTGTATCTGCAAAACAAATAAATATGATATTAGTACATCCAAAATCAGTTATTTCTTGTGACAAACATGCTTACATAAAATTATGGGCTCCAGGAACTCATACTCAAGGAGATGGATATCTATATCAATTAAGAAAATATTGGGATTTATTCTTAATTGATACAAGAGTTCAAGGTATAAGAATAAATGCTGAGGCTGAAGCTTAGAAAGGAGGGCTAATATGTTTGCAGTAAAGGATAATGTTGAGTATTCAATAACAGAAAACGAAAAAAAGCAATATATAGAAGCAGGCTATGATGTTTATGATGAGAATGGTAAAAAAATAGCAGAAGGAGCCAATAAAAAAGTGTCTGCAGAAATATATAATAAATTGAAAAAAGAATATGATAAAGTAAATAAAACAGTAAAAGAAAAAGATGCAGAAATTGCAGAACTAAATAAAAAATTAGCAGAAAAGGATAATGAAATTAAGAAAGCAAAAGAAAATTCAAAAAAAGAAAAAACGGATGAAAATAAAAAATAAGGGGTGTTGCAAATGATTACAATATATGCAACAAACGAAGATTATAAAAAATATGGATCAGGCAAATTAGAAGAAAAAGAGCTAGAAAAATATTTGGAATTAGCATCTATTGATATAAATAAAGCTACATTAACAAGAATTGAAAAAAGAGGTTTTAGTAATTTAACAGAAAATCAAAAGGATTTAATAATCAAATCTACTTGTATTCAAGCAGAATATATAAAAGATAAAGGTACTTATGATGATGAGGATAATGTTGAAAGCTATAGCATAGGTGGAGATTTAACAGTAAATGAAAAAGAAGCTACTGAAATAGCTGACAAACTAAAAATTTCTAAGGTAGCTTTTACATATCTTAGAAGGACAGGATTAACTAATAGAATAATATGATAAAGAAATTAAATCCAAGACATTTAGAGAGATTATTAAATAATAAGTGTGATGTTAAATTATATCAAGAAGGCTTATCTGAAGAAGGTGAGCCTTTAACTTCTTTAGACATTAAAAATGAAAAATGTAGATTTGTTGAAAAAAGCAAAACTATAATAACTGCAGATGGAAAAAAAGTTGAGCTTGTAGGAAAAGTAATATTACTGGGAGACATAGCACCTAATATTAAAAAGATAAGTGGTGGAGAAGTAAGCAATGTAATTACAGTAATTGATGGAAAAGAAGTAATAAATGAAAGTAAATATGAAATATACCAAGCAAGTAGACCTAGAAATCCTGATGGCAGTATCCATCATACAACATTGGAGTTGATGTAATATGAAAATAACTTTTAATACTAAAAATATTAATAAGATAAATAAAATTGCACAGTTGGCATTGCTAGATACAGCTGAAGCTTTAAAAACAGATTTAATTCAAAGCCAAACGATGCCCTTTGATACTGGTACGATGCAAAACGATAGTACTTTTGTTGATGATAAAAGAATAATAAAAGGTGTAGCAACAATTGTAACAGATACACCTTACGCAAGAAAAGTATATTTTGACC
>USTA01000063.1 GCA_900557475.1 uncultured Clostridium sp.
ACAGTAGCTAGAAAAAAATAATGCAAAATATGTAACTATAAATATAGAAAAAAATATAATAAAAATTAAATATAATATAAGGAATAAGAATTTATGAGTGAAGAAGTAAAAAAAGAAAAAAATCAAACAAACAAAAGAAAGTTTCAAATATTTGGATATGACATTTGGGATATCCTACAATTTTTTATAGTATATAGCATTTTAGGATATGTTATAGAAACAATTTTTGGAATGCTTACAAAAGGTGTAGTAGAAAGTAGGCAGAGCATGCTTTATGGACCATTTTGCTTGATATATGGTTTAGGTGCCATTTGCTTAATTTGTATACCAAAGGGGGCAAAAAAGAATAATTGGACATTATTTATAGCTGGATTTATAATTGGCTCAGTAGTTGAATATGTAGTAAGCTGGGCTGGGGAGTGTATATTTAATGTTAAATGGTGGGACTATTCAGGAGCTCCATTTAACATTAATGGAAGAGTATGTTTACTTTTCTCTATATTCTGGGGAATACTAACAATTTGCTTAAATAAAGTAATTAAGCCAACTGTTGATAGCGTAATATCAAAAATTCCAACAAAAATATTACATAGAGTAATAATTATAGTAATTGCATTTATAACAGTGGACTTTTTAGTATCAAGTTTTGCGTTAAAAATGTTTTCAACAAGATTAATTTATAACAATAATTTAGAAGTAGCAGGGCAAGAAGAATATTATGAAGAATATTTAGCATTATATCAAAATAATGAAGGATTAAGAAACTTTTGTGATAAAGTCTTTTCAGATGAAAAGATGTTAAAGACATTTCCAAACTTAAAACTAACATTAAAAGATGGTTCAATACTTTGGGTGAAAGACGTTCTTACAGATATAAAACCATATTATTTTAAAATTTTTGGTTAATTAGAAAGGAGAGTGTATTAGTGAAAAGCTAATACATTGGGATATGAAATATTTTGGAACTGATGGAATTAGAAGAATTGCGAATACAGAGCTAACACCAGAGCTAGTGTACAAAGTAGCAAAAGCTGGTGCATATGTTTTAGCAAAACATTCAAATCACACACCGACAATATTAATTGGAAGAGATACAAGAATTTCTGGAACACTTATAGAGAGTGCTATGACAGCAGGATTCTTAAGTTATGGTGCAAATGTATTAGAGGTAGGAGTAATCCCTACACCAGGAATAGCATATTTAACAAAAAAATTAAAAGCAGATGCAAGTGTTGTAATTTCAGCATCACATAATACTTATGAGTTTAATGGAATAAAATATTTTAGTAATAAAGGAATGAAAATACCAGATAGCTTAGAAGAAGAAATTGAAGCAGTATTAGATTCAGACAAAATAGAAACTCTAAGTGCAAAAGGTAACAAAATAGGAGTAGCAGAAAATAGAGAAGATTTATTAGACGAATATTTATATTTCTTTAGAAAAAACTTTGAAGATGAATTTGAAGCCTTTGATAAAGAGAATTTAGTAGTTGCAATCGATACTGCAAATGGGGCTACATCTGTAATTGCAGACAAAGTATATACAGCTCTTCGGAATAAAGCATTATATTATAAACAATACTCCAAATGGAACAAATATAAATGAGAATTGTGGTTCAACTCATTTAGACATGTTAAAAAAGTTTGTTGTTGCGAATCATTGCGATTTAGGAATTGCATATGATGGTGATGGAGATAGATGTTTGGCCGTTGACGAAAAAGGTAATGAAATAGACGGTGATATTATGATGGCAATTATTTCAAACAGAATGAAAAAAGAAAATAGATTAGAGAAGGATACGCTTGTTTCAACAGTAATGAGTAATTTAGGAATGAAAAAGTATGCCGAAAATAATGGAATTAACTTAGTTCAAACTAAAGTTGGGGATAGATATGTATTAGAAAGTATGTTAGAAAACGGATATAAGCTAGGAGGCGAGCAATCTGGACACATAATATTTTTAGACTATAACCCAACAGGGGATGGGATTCTTACATCTTTAATGCTTTTAAGAGTTATGCTAAGAGAGAAAAAGAAAGCATCAGAACTTGCAAAAGTAATAAAAATATTTCCACAGGTTTTAATAAATGCTAAAGTAAATTCAGATAAAAAATATGACTTTGATAAAAATTCAGAAATACAAAATAGTATAAAAGAATTAGAAGCAGAATTTAAAGATTCTGGTAGAGTTTTAATTAGAGCATCTGGAACAGAACCACTTGTTAGAGTAATGATTGAAGGCGAAAATCAAGAGTATATAACAGAAAAAGCAAAAGATTTAGCTAAATTAATAGAAGACAAATTAGCGTAATAAAATTGTAACATAAAATTAATATAAAATATATTGAAAAACAATTAAAGATGGTATATTATTAAATAAATTAAAACAAAGGAGGAAAAGAGCTATGCCAATAATTAATTTTACAAATCCACTATATGTTGTAGTAGCACTTGTATTAGTTCTTTTATGTGCATTTTTAGCTAATCAATACAAAAAAAATACAATACCATGTATAGTATTATTAGTATTTTTAGCAATATTAGTAGGTCATACAATAGAACTTGCAACATTAGTAGATACTGCTAATATCCCAAGCTTTGCTGTATCAATAGCTGTTGATGAAATATTTATATTTGCATCATTCTTAATGTTCTTATGGTTAGATAGAATACAAATAGACGTTAATGCTAAAGCAAAAGCAAGCAAAAAATCAGGAAACAACTCTAAATCAAGCAAAAAAGATGTAAAAGAAGCAAAAGAAGAAAAAGTTATTGAAAAAGACGGTTTAGATGTTCTTTGGAAAAAAGTATAGGAAAATTAAATGAAAATTTTCGAAAGTTTTTATCAGCTCTTAAGTAAAGAGCTGATTTTTTGTGGTATAATGAAAAATTGGATAAATAGAAAGTAGTTGTTAAAATCTATTGAAAAAAATCCAAGGATGTAATAAAATAGAATAGTTAAAATACAAGAAATATTTTTATACAAGGAGGTATATTATGATTTCAAAAAGAAAAGTAGTTCTAGTAGGAACAGGATTTGTAGGAATGAGCATGGCATATGCTTTAGAATGCCAAGGAGGAATAAATGAATTAGTGCTTATAGATGTGCTAAAAGACAAAGCAGAAGGAGAAGCAATGGACTTAGCACATGGTTTAGCATGTGCACCAAGCAGAATAGACATTAAAGCTGGTGAATATGATGAATGTAAGGATGCAGCTATATGTGTAATTACAGCAGGACTAAGCCAAAAGCCAGGTCAAACAAGATTAGAACTTGCAAAAACAAATGCAGGAATTGTAAAAAGCATTACAGAACAAGTAGTAGAGTCAGGATTTAAGGGAATATTTGTAATCGCTTCAAACCCGGTAGACCTAATGACATATGTAGTTCAAAAGACATCAGGATTTCCGAAAGAAAGAGTTATTGGTTCAGGAACAGTGTTAGATACAGCAAGACTAAGATATTTAATAGGTGATAAATTAAAAATTTCTCCTAAAAATGTTCATGCATATATTATGGGAGAACATGGAGATTCATCATTTGTTCCATGGTCACACAGTTATGTAGGTTGTAAGTCATTAAAAGCAATTTTAAATGAAAGAAATGAAAAAGAAGAAGTACTAGAAGAAATTTATACAAAAGTTCAACAAGCAGCATATGAAATTATTAATAGGAAAAAAGCTACTTACTATGGTATTGGATTAGGACTTACAAAAATAGTAAAAGCAATATTAAATGATGAAAAAGAAATTTTAACTGTATCAACATATTTAGATGGCAATTATGGGCATTCTGGATTATATATTGGTGTACCAGCTATTTTAGGTAATAAAGGTGTAAATGATATCTTAGACATACCTTTAAGCGAAGAAGAGCAAAAGAAATTTGATTGTAGTTTTGAAGTTCTAGAAAATATGAAAAAAGAAATTGACAATGAAATATTTTAAATGTAAAATGAGGTAAGAAAGTATAAATAAATTTGTACTTAGAAGGAGGAATTATTATGTCATTAGTAACAACAAAGAATATGTTTGAAAAATCAATTGCAGAAAAATTTGCAGTTGGAGCATTTAACATTAATAATATGGAATTTGTTCAAGCTATAATGGATGCAGCTGCAAAAGAAAAGGCACCAGTTATACTTCAAACATCAAGTAGTGCAATAAAATATGCAAGAGTGCCATATCTAAAGAAAATGATAGAAGCAGGACTTGAAGAACATGATGTAGAAGTAGCACTTCATTTGGACCATGGACCAGATTTTGAAACATGTAAAATGTGTATAGATAATGGATATACATCAGTAATGTTTGATGGGTCTAAATACGACTTTGAAAAGAACATAGAACTTACAAAACAAGTAGTAGACTATGCTCATGAACACGGAGTAGTTGTTGAAGCTGAACTTGGAAAATTAGCAGGAATTGAAGATGATGTAAATGTTTCTGCAAGTGATGCTATGTATACAGACCCAGCTCAAGCTCAAGAATTTGTAGAAAAAACAGGTTGCGATTCTTTAGCAATAGCAATAGGAACAAGTCATGGAGCATATAAATTTAAAGGAGAAGCAAAACTTCGCTTTGACATATTAGAAAAAGTAAAAGAATTAATACCAAATATTCCAATAGTATTACATGGAGCATCTACTGTAATTCCAGAATACGTTGAATTATGTAATAAATATGGTGGAGCTATGCCAGGAGCAAAAGGTGTTCCAGATGAGATGCTTAATGAAGCAAGTAAGAGAGGAGTATCAAAAATAAATGTTGATACAGATTTAAGACTTGCAATGACAGCAGCAATTAGAAAAGTATTTGCTGAAACTCCAGAACAATTTGACCCAAGAAAATACTTAGGTCCAGGAAGAGATTTAATAGAAGAAACTGTTTGCCATAAAATGAAAAATGTTTTTGGATGCAGTGGAAAAGCAAATGTATAATTAATATATAAAAGGAGAACCCTAAGTAAAGTGCCTTGTAATAGGTACTTTATTTTTTACTTATAAAATTTAGGCTAATAAAAATTTAAAAAAATTAAATTAAAAATTCGCATAAAAATTTTTTTATAGTAAATAATAATAATAATTTCACAAAGTTAAAAAGGAGGAATTATGTTAAAAAAATTATCAATTATAAGTGTCCTTCTTATTTTACTAGGATTTTTATCAAGTACGGTTTTAGCAACATCTGATATGTCAAATTATATGAGAGATGCAGGAAACAATATTGGAGAGGCAGCTAGAAATACGGCAGATGGAGTAGGTAATGTAGTAGAAAATACATGGGATGCCACAAAAAATACAGCAAGTGCAGTAGGTAATGCAGTAGAAAATACATGGGACGCAGCAAAAAATACTACACATGCCGCTGGTGACGCAATTGGAAATACTGCAGGAACTGTTACAAATGGTGTAAAAAATATGGTAGATACATCTGAAAGTGGTATGCAATCAGGAAATAGTTATACTTTTTTAGGATTAGGTTTAGATGTTTGGATGTGGATTATTTTAATTGCAATAGTTGTAATAGCAATTGTCTTGATTTGTAAATATATGAAAGAACACAATGACCATGATTAAAGGTAGGCTTTAAGAGCTTACCTTTTAATATATACAAATAAATTTAGCTATAAAAAAATAGAAATAATTAAAAACAAAATTAGAATTGACTTCTTAATGAATACATAGTAAAATACAATTATTGGAAAAAATATATGTTGTCTGAAAATGGGTAAAAAAATTATAACAGATGAAATTTACTCTACTTGCAAAAGGTTAAATCA
>USTA01000064.1 GCA_900557475.1 uncultured Clostridium sp.
CTATTATTATACTTTTAATTTAATTTTTTTGTATATTCATTTCTATAAGTTTTTCTATAAGGCTACTAAAGTCTAGTCCTACTTCCTTCATCATACTAGGATATCTACTGTGTGATGTAAATCCTGGTATTGAGTTTATTTCATTAAAATATATTTCTCCATTTTTGCTTAAAAACATATCTACTCTTGCAAAGTCTTTACATTTTAATATTTTATATATTTTCTTTGCAATTTCTTTTGCTTCTATTGCCTTTTCCTCACTTATTCTTGCTGGAACGTAAATTTTAGATGTTTTCAGTGTATACTTTTCTGTAAAATCAAAAAATCCATCACTCAATTCTATTTCATCCACTTCTCCAACTGTTAGTTTTTCATTTCCAAGCACAGCACACCCAATTTCATTTCCGTCTATGTTTTCTTCAATAATAACTTCTGTATCATATTTGAATGCTTCTTCTAAGGCTTTTGCTATTTGTTCTTCTCTTTCTACTTTAGTAATTCCAAATGATGAACCTGCCCTCATTGGTTTTACAAATACAGGATATCCTAACTCTTTTATTTTTTCCTTAATTTCATTTTCAGTAGCACTTTTGTCTATTGTTATATTTTTTGCAACTTTTATTCCATAGCTTTCTACTAATTTATGTGATACATATTTATCCATTCCTACACTTGAGGCTAAAATTCCACATCCAATTAAAGGTATTCCGGCTAATTTGATTAATCCTTGAATAGACCCATCTTCTCCATTTTCTCCGTGTAATACTGGAAAAATTGCATCTAATTTTATTTTTTCACAATTACCATTTTTAAAACAGATTATTCCCTTGTCTTCTCTATTACATGATAAAATCGCTTTCTCACAGTCTCCATTTTCCCATGTATTATTTTTTATTTCTTCTGCATTACCATTAAATTTATACCAATTTCCATCCTCTGTTATTCCTATTAATACTATATCATATTTTTCTCTATTTATATTTGTTATCACACTATATGCACTTTCTAAAGACACATTATGTTCTGGACTACATCCTCCAAATACTACTCCTATTTTCTTTTTTTCCATATTAATTTTCCTTTCCTCTTTAGCTAAAAGCAATCACAATTAGCAAATGTGTTTCTTTATTTTAAAAGATTATCCTTTTAGCGTTTTTTCTAAGCATATTATAACTAATACTTTTTATTTTTACTTTAACTTTCCCTTAATTTTTTATTAAGCTTTATCCATTTCTCTTTCTGTTTTTCTTATTTCTTCATATCTTTTAACCTTTTGTGTAGTTGTCTTTATCATTGGCTTATCTGTTACAATGATTTTTTTAATATGCTTAAAAGTTGGTAATGTCTTATTTATTTCTTTTATGTCTTTCCAAATTATTTTCTCATAATCTCCTTTTTTATCTGGATAATCTTTTTCCATCTCTTCTTTATTGTATACAATTTTTGCAACAAGCATTGTATCTGTTGAATTTGCTTCTCTTGAAAATACCATGCACTCTGCTACATATGGTAATTTTGCAATCAATGTTTCTATTTCTTGTGGATACACATTCTTTCCATTTTTAAGTACTATAATATCATTTTTTCTTCCTGTTACAAATACGAATCCATCCCTATTTATATATCCATAATCTCCTGTTTTAAACCATCCGTCATCAAAAGTCTCTTTTGTTTTCTTCTCGTCTCCATAATATCCTAGCATAATGTTTGGTCCTTTAGCATATATTTCTCCAACGCCCCCATTATCTGGATTATGAATTTTTATTTCAACATTGTCCAAAGGATATCCTATTGAACCAGGACAATGCTTTTCTTCTGATTCTGCTGTAAGTACAGGTGATGTTTCAGTTAATCCATAGCCTTGAATTGAATTTATTCCAAAATTATTTAATCCTATAATTGTATCTTTATCTAAAGATGCTGCTCCATAAAGTACCATTCTAAGTTTTCCACCAAAGTTATCAGTAATTTTTTTGAAAAGTACCTTTCTTAAATCAATATGAGCTTTTAATAATGTATTTGATATTTTAGTTACAGTCTCTATTAATTTTGTTTTTCCTTGGTCTTGTATTCCCTTTTTTATTTTTTTATACATTGTTTCTAAAACTAAAGGTACAGCAACAAATATTGATACTTCATATTCCTTTAAATTTGTTTGAATATATCTTAAACCATCACAAAATGCAATTGTAGCTCCACTATAAAATCCATATAATATTGTTATACTGCTTTCAAAGGTATGATGTATTGGTAAAAATGATAACAAAGTGTCATCTTCTTTTATTTTAAAGTGATTTTGATATGCATATATATTAGAACAAATATTATTTTGTGATAACATTACAATTTTAGCATTTGCTGTTGTTCCAGATGTAAATAGCATTATAGACATTGCATCATTGTCTATTTCTACTTCATCATATAGTTTACTTTTTTCTTTTATTAATTTTCTTCCTTTTTTTATTAAATCTTCAAGTTTTGTTACTGCTGGATCTTCATCATCTTCATCTGCATCTATACAAATTATAGTATTTAGCTTTATTTCTCCATCATTTTTTAATTTTTTGAATAGTTCTTCATGTTTTTTCTCATAAATAACTGCATCAACTTCACTTCTTTTTACCAAAGATGTTATTTCTTTATCTGGAAGTAACTTGTCCATAGGTGCAATTACCATCCCTCCACAAGTAACAGCTAAATAACTAATGCACCACTCATATCTATTTTCACCAATTAGTGCGATCCTCTTTCCCTTAAAGCCCAGGTCTAAAAGAGCAGTTGCAAGTGCTTTTACATCTTTTACTACTTGACTATATTTTTTTTCTATATATTTAGGTGGATCTTTTATTATATTTTCTTTATATTTATATGCAATATTGTCTGCATAATTTTTTTGTACATATTCTAATATTTCTCTATAATTATTCATTTTTGGTATTAAGTTTGATTCTTCACTCATACATATTTCCTCCATTATTTTTTATTAATTGTATAATATACCAATTTTTTATATTTTTCAATATTTTATCTTCATTTTATATCTAAGATGCCTTTTTATTTTGCATTTTTTATATTAATTCTGAAAAGGACCCTTGCCAAACGGCAAGGATCCTTTTCTCACTTATTTAATACAGGACAATTTTTGCAGTTTTCACTGGGATTAATTCTTTTCTTAAATCCTGTTTTACTGCATGCACATGTGTTTTCGTTAATTTGTGAAAAAAATCTGCAGTCGAAATGCGTTTTCTTTTTCTTTTTTGGTCTTTCGTAGTTAGTACATTCACTAACTACAAAACATGAAAACTCAATAAAAATTGTTTCATATCCTCTTATTATAAATGGATAGTTTTCAATTCCAAAACATCCGTCTCGAACCTTCTTGCATCCACCGCATTCGTCACTACAGCAGTTCATTCTGTCACATTCTCCACATTTATGCGGATTCTGTAAGAGGTCAGTAGACGAAAAAGCACTGTCTTTCGCTATTTCTGAGTAATATAACTCCTCTCCCAGTTTCAAAATGAAGGAAGGAATTTTCTCTTTTCTCTGAGCTCTTACGAGCTCTTTACTTACCCGTTTTAAAGGATATTCCCTCTTTTCGGGAAGAATCTGAAGGAGCGTAATATTTTCTCCTTCAATTTTTAACTCATAGCGGCTTTTTGAATTTAAGTTTTTGTTTGTAGTGTCCATTATTGTCCCTTTCTTAAATAATAGTTCAGAGATTTCTCTCTTTTTTTGTCTACAAGTTACTCTTTAATTATATATCATTATGTAAATTAAGTCAATCTATATTTGACTTTTACTCGTAAATTTATTACTTTAATGTTCATTTATTATTGCATTTTGCATTAATAATATATATAATATGTTTAAAATTTAATAATACAAGAGGTATAAAAAATGAATTCTTTATTTGAGTTAACAGACCAGCAAAAAAACATTTGGAATTCTGAAGTCTTTTATAGTGGTACCAATATAAATAATATTGGTGGATATTTATTACTGAATGAAAAAGTAAATATTCCTCTTTTGCAAAAGGCCTCAAATCTTTATGTGCAAACTACTGAAATATCTTGTATGCACTTTGATATAAAAGATGCTAAACCAGTTCAATTTTTGACCGAGTATAAGCCCTTTACACTAGATGTCGTGTCACTTAATAATATTGATGATTTAAAAGCTTTAACCACAAGGCTTATTTCAGAACCCTTCGAAACCATTGATAAGGATTTATATAAATTCAAATTATTTACTCTTTCTGATGGAAGAGGTGGAATTATTCCAATATTTCATCATTTAATTACCGACGCTTGGAGCATGAGTCTATTTATCTCAACTTTCATAGATATTTATACAAAACTTTTGCATAATGATACTAACTTTGAGAAAAAGCCATTATATACAAACTATATTGCCTCATGCAATGAGTATAAAAAAAGTAACAGATTCATAAAAGATAAGGAATTCTGGGAGAGTAATTTTGAAAACTTACCAGAACTGACTTATATATCTAAAAATAAAAATAATAGTAATTCCGCTTCTAAACGAAAAATTTGTTTTTTTGAAGCAAGTCTTTATGACGCTATTTTAGAATATTGCAAAGAAAATAAATGCTCTATTTATACATTTTTTATGGCAATTTTTTCAATTTATTTAGCCAAAATTAACTCTACAAAAACTGCTATTTTAGGTACACCAGTTTTAAATAGAAGCAATTTTACTGAAAAAAATACTTCTGGAATGTTTGTAAGCACAGTTCCATTTAAAATAGATATTGATTTTAATCTTAAATTTAATGAATTTTTAAATAAGGTCTCGAATATTCAGACCTCAATCTTTAGACACCAAAAATACCCATATTTAGAACTACTAGAACATATAAAACAAACATGTGATATAAGTGACAACTTATATGATTTTGTGCTATCTTACCAAAATGCTAGAGATAATAAAAACACTGCTGAAATTGATTATGAATCTACTTGGGAGCCAATTTCTAATATTGGTGATTCTATTGATGCACATTTTTATGATATGGATGGTACAGGAGAAGCAAATATTTTTTATGATTATCAAATTTCTAAATTTTCGGAAAAAGATATAGATCTTTTGCATTCTAGAATTTGTGAAATGGCTAAATTTGCATTGCAAAATCCTCAAATTTCTAACATAGAAGTAACTTCTCCAGAGGATAATAAAATCATTTCTGACTTTAATAATACTTCATTTAAATATGACAAAAATACTTCTCTTATTAGCCTTTTTTCTAAAGTTGTAAAATTAAACGAAAATTCACCTGCTATAATTTTTAAAGGTGCAAAACTTACTTTCAAAGAATTAGATGAAAAGTCTAATCAAGTTGCAAATTTACTTTTAAATTATGGAATAGAAAAACAGGACTCTGTTGGTATAATGTTTAATCGTTCATTCGATTTATTAATTGCTATTTGGGGAGTTTTAAAAGTTGGGGCTTCTTATATGTTAATAGATCCTAGCCTTCCACAAGATAGGGTTCAATATATGCTTGAAAATGCATCTAGCAAACTTGTTCTTACAAATTTATATATAAACTACCCATCTATTAATATCGAACATCGAAAACAGTTTTCTACTTGTTTTTCACCTGCTGATTCATCAAATGATGATCGCTTTTGTATTAT
This sequence comes from uncultured Clostridium sp., assembly GCA_900557475.1. Lineage (GTDB taxonomy): Bacteria > Bacillota > Clostridia > TANB77 > CAG-508 > CAG-793. The sequence goes on from USTA01000064.1 coordinate 5,661, forward strand.
ATATACATCTGGTTCAACTGGTAAACCTAAAGGAGTTGAATTAAAACGTATTGGTATCATTAATATGTTAAATAGTTATAAACA
>USTA01000065.1 GCA_900557475.1 uncultured Clostridium sp.
TATATAAATTAATAACTTAGGAGGAAACATAATGTCAAGAGTTAAAAAAGTATTAGTTATAATGTTAGTTGTATTAAGCTCTGTAAGTTTTGTTTTAGCAACAGATATTGATATGAACTTAGTAAATGGAAATGCTACTACGAATAATGAAGTGGTTAGAAATGAAACAAATACAGCTAGAAATGAAGCAGGAGAAAATAATAATGCTACTAGCAATACATCAGGAAATAGAGTTACAAGTCCATCTGCTAATATGGCGGCAAATATAGAAAGTGTATCTAATATAAACGATACAGAAGATAATTCGTCACTTCAATTAACTCAAATTTTAAATATTTTTCTAATTGCAGTAGGAATAATATTAATTCTATTGGCAATAGCTATATTAATTAGATTAAAAAGATAAAAAAGTAAAAAATATAATTTAGTATAAGAAGCAATGATATATTATATATCATTGCTTTTTTGAACAAAGTAAGTTAATACATTTATTTAATTCAAACAGAATCAAAAGCTTAAGTTTAAAGAAAAATTAAGAATTTATGTTATACAAATTAATAAAACTGTGCTATTATATAATAGAAGAAAGGGAGAGAAGAACTTATGTACAATATTTTAGTGGTTGACGATGATAGAGAAATTGTAAAAGCAATAGAAATTTATTTAAAGAGAGAAGGATATAATGTTATAAAAGCATATGATGGAAATGAAGCTTTAAATCAAGTAAAAGAAAATGAAATACATTTAATTATTTTAGACGTTATGATGCCAAAAAAAGATGGAATGCAAACATTAGAAGAGTTAAGAAAGAAAAATTCAATACCAGTTATAATGCTTTCAGCAAAATCAGAGGACTATGATAAAATATCTGGACTAGAACTTGGAGCAGATGATTATATTACAAAGCCATTCAATCCACTTGAGCTAGTTGCAAGAGTAAAATCAAATATAAGAAGATATGTAACATTAGGAAGTATTAAGGCAGAAGAAAATAAAAACGTATATAAAGCAGGGGAGCTTCAAATAAATGATGAAACAAAGCAAGTTACAGTAGATGGAAAGGAAATTAAGCTTACTGCTACTGAGTATAACATTTTATTATTTCTATTAAAAAATAAAGGAAAAGTCTATTCAATTTCAGAACTTTATGAAAATGTTTGGAATGAAGATAGTTTTGCAGCAGAAAATATAATTGCTGTGCACATAAGACATATTAGAGAAAAGATAGAAATAAATCCTAAAGAACCTAAATACTTAAAAGTAATATGGGGGATAGGATATAAAGTAGAAGATATTAAATAATAAAGGAGGAACAAGATGGAAAAGCTAAAAGAATCTACTTTTTTAAAAGTAATATGTCACATTTTAGTGCCAATATTAATTGTGGTATTAACACTTAGTATTACTATTGTTGGGCTAAATAATACATATCAAGGAATTGAGCAAGACAAAGAATTTGTTAAGTCAAAAGAATTTTGTCAAGGGTATTTATCAGATATTTTATATACTGTTAATTACATAAAAAGAAGCAAAACATATGATGAAGAATATTCGTTTAGGCAAATTGAAGAAAATGTATATTACCAAAGATATGAATATTTACAATATAGTTCTTTAAAATATATTAAATATATGATTAAAGAAAAAGAAACAGGAGATATTTATACAAATATACAAACAGCAAACTATGAAGAATATATTGGAAATATTGCGTATAATGAAAATTACTGGATATATGAAAATGGAGAAGTAAAAACAAATTTAACAGAAATAAATCGGTACAAACAGTAAATTTTTAAGTATGCCATATAACGGATTAGTGGGACTTAAGGATTATAATGTATATACGTATATAGATATGAATGAGTTAAAAAGCTCAAATAGATATTCAATTCAATTAGTTTTAAATGAACTTATTGGAGGAGACGAGAATGTGGCAGAAGCCCTTATTCCAATAAGCATAATACTCCTTGCGGTAAGCATTATTTATCTTTTCTGGGCAGATGGACACAGCAAAGGAAAAGAAGGAATTTATTTAAGTGCAATTGATAAATTTCCATATGAGCTATTAATTACAATACTTACATTTATAATTGGAATTTGTGTATCAGTATTTATGGCCTTTGCAGAATATGGAGAAGCATCTATAAACTTAACCATATATATAGGACTTCTTACATATTTAGCAAGTTATGTATGTATTGCTATAATGGTTTCGTCAACGGTAAAAAGATTAAAAGCAAAGAAGTTTTGGAAAACATTTTTAATTTATAGAATTTTTAAATGGATAAAGGAAAAGATTAAAAAGATATCAAGAAAAATCTTAGATAAAAGTTCATCACAAAAGAAAATAATTTTGTATTACATAGGATTTATAATTATAAGCAGTATATTAGGTTTAATTGTAATAACATCAAGTTTAGGAATATTTGGTATAATTTTAATATTTGTATTATGGGGATGGACATTATATAAGATACTAGAATATAACAAAAAGATAACTAAAATTAAGATGGCACTAAAGGATATTTATGAGGGAAATGGAGAGGTTCACCTAGAAACGGAAGAACTAACAGGAACTCTTAAAGAATTATCAATATATATAAATGATATAGCTAGTGGATTTTCAAATGCAATAAACGAAAGCTTAAAATCAGAAAGACTAAAGACAGAACTTATAACAAATGTATCACATGACATAAAAACGCCATTAACATCAATAATAAACTATGTAGATTTATTAAAAAGAGAAAACATAGAAGATGAAAAAGCAAAAGAGTACATAAAAGTACTAGATAGCAAATCACAAAGACTAAAAAAGCTTATAGAAGACTTAGTAGAAGCATCTAAAGCATCATCTGGAAATATAAAACTAAATATAGAAGATATTAACTTAAGAGAGTTATTAATTCAAGTTACAGGAGAATTTGAGGACAAATTTGAAAAGAAAAACTTAAATGTAGAACTAGACTTGCCAGAAGAAAACGTTGTAATAAAAGCAGATAATAGATATATTTACAGAATTTTAGAAAATTTATATGGTAATGTTGCAAAATATGCACTTGAAGGAACAAGAGTATATGCGAAATTAGAAAATAGTGCAAATAATATCGAACTAGAAATAAAGAATGTGTCTAAAGAAAAACTAAATATTTCAGCAGAAGAGCTAATGCAAAGATTTGTTCAGGGGGATAGGTCAAGATATACAGAAGGAAGCGGATTAGGACTTTCGATAGCAGAGAGTTTAGCAGAACTTCAAAATATAAAATTTAATGTAGAAATAGATGGAGATTTGTTTAAAGCTATTTTAAAATGGGAATAATAAGAGTTGATTGTATGCTAAAAATCCATTTATTCTGTATAATATACCATTTATTCAAACATCATGAAGAATTAAAACAAAAAAACTTTACTTATGTTAATTAATATGATATAAAAAAGGTAATTATTAAAGAGAGTTATAGAAATCTGCTTAAATAATTACTGTATAATATTCTATAATTATGCCGGAATACTCCTTAATAAAATAAATGTAAGGGAGAATAAAAATGACCATAAAAATGACCATAAAAAAGAATATTAAAATTAGTATATGGATTTTTGTTATACTAATGTTAAGCGTACTTTCAATAATGCAACCACTAAGTAATGCAGATAATATGAAGGAAAATTTAGCCAATAATACAAGAGGGGCATCAATAGGATTAGAAGAAATTGTAGAAAGAGAATATTTTATTAAGAATGTATATTCAGGACGATACTTGGACGTGAAAGATGGAAAAGCTGCGGATGGTACAAATGTACAACAATATGAATATAATGGAACAGATTCTCAAAGATGGATGATTTCGTTGAGACCAAATACATCAAATGAAGTCTATATTATGACAAGGCTTGGAAATGATGGTGAACACTATGTATACTCTTTAGATATAAATGGGGCATCTAGTAGTGACGGGGCAAATGCACAAATTTATTATTACAATGAAAGCAGTGCACAAATATTTACTTTAGCTTTAAATTCGGATTTTACATTTTTAATACGACCAAAATGCTCAAATTTTAATAATTCCATTTCATTAGAGAAAGAAAGTTGTAGTAATGGGGGAAATGTAGTTCAAAAATCTAATAATACTAGTGACCCAAGACAATGTTGGATATTAGAGCCAGTAGAAAGAGACAGTAATTTTGGCGTAAAATATGCTTTAGCAAATTATAATAACCATATTGAGACATATCCTAATTTTGAGGCTTGGGGTGGTGATTGTACAAACTATGTGTCACAATGTTTATTAGCAGAAGGAATACATATGCACGAAAATTGGTACATATATAAAAAGAATAACTGGAATCCGACTCCAGATAGTACTGTAAAATTGAGATTATCATGGGATGTGGGAGATACTTTACCTTGGATAAATGCAGATGACTTCAAGTGGTTCTGGGGATCTGGAAAAACCAAAGCAACAGGAATAAAGACAGACGAAATAAATTCGGATTTTCAGTGGGTAGATAATGAAGCAGATTTAAATGTCGGAGATGTAATACAATTAGCGAAGATAGAAAATAATACATTAGGGACAGCATATCATTCGATGTATGTAAGTAGTATAAAGAATAATGTGTATTACATTTCGTCGCATACCAACCCTACTGAGAGTAAGAGCATAGTAGATGTGGCTAGAGACAATAGAGGAAAATATATGATTTTTTATAAATATTGAAATAAGGAAGGAGAAATGACACATGAATAGAAAGAAATTATTAATAATAATTATAGCTACTTTAGCAATTATAGGGATAGGTGTAGCAATTATTATTCCAATAAAAACAATGGGAAAGCGTGATACAAAGACAGTACCAGTTACACTATCAAATAATATTAATGCAAATGAATTATCATATGGAGAAACAAATAAAACAGGTTCAGGTATTCCACTTGCAGAATATAATAATAAAAAAAATCAGCTTGAGACAAAGAACAATGAAATTCTTACTGCTAATAGTAGTATAAATGAAATAAATTCAGAACCATACGTCATGACAGAAGCGGAAAAAAGACAGATTCAAAAGTGGGAAGAAGAAGCAGAAGAAAGTGATAAACAAGCAAAGCTAGTAAGTTCTTTATTAGAAAAATATTATAAAAATGAATATGAACCGATTAGCAAGGAGATAAAAGAACATTATTCCCAAAAGGTCATATCAATTCAAATAACAGATGCAGAAGTAAGGGAAGCTGAACTTGTAGTTAGATTATATAAAGAACAAAATTTATCGAAAGAAGAAAAAGAAGCAGTAAAGCATGTAATAGAAGTCTTATATAAAAAGCCATCAACAGATGTTAGATTAGGAGATAATCTAATGAAAGAAATGAAGAAAATTTTAGAAGAATAAACAATTATCCCAGACTAAACTGGAAGCTTACCAACAAAAAAACGATAGACAAAAAGTTATTTTGCTTTTTGTCTATCAAATTATTAACTTATGAAATAAATTAACACAAAGATTTACAGTCAGGTTGTAATCAAATTATTTTTAAATTTCAATTCTTTATACTTTTTTAGTTTTTTATTTAATAATAATATAGAAATTGTATCAAAAATGTATAATCCAATACA
>USTA01000066.1 GCA_900557475.1 uncultured Clostridium sp.
GGTCCTTGCTCTTTTGAAGTTTTTGCAGCTTTTAGAAAATTCATTACTGAAATTCCCGGCACTTCCTCTGGAGTTTGAAATGACATAAAAATTCCTTTTTTTGCTCTTTCATCTGTTTTTAATTCATTTATGTTTTCACCCTCAAAGTCAATCTCACCTTTTACAATTTTATACTCTGGGTTATTTAAAATAATATTTGCAAGAGTTGATTTTCCTGCGCCATTAGGACCCATTATTACATGAGTTTCACCTTTATTTATTTTTAAATTAAGTCCTTTTATAATTTCTTTTTCTCCTGCATTTACATATAAGTCTTTAATTTTTAATAATTCCATTTTTTTATTCCTTTTATATAAATTAAGTTAGTCTTGTCTAACATTATAATATTAACATCAGTTTTTAATTTTGTCAATATAACTTTTTCTCATTTCTTAACATAATTCAAATTCAATTTTTCCTTTTCCATCCTTTACACTAATGTTTGCAATGCTTCCATTAATTATTGGCATAGATGGGGACTTATGTGAAATATCTGCATCATATATAATTGGAATATTTAATTCTGATATTATCATATCTTTTATACAATTTTCCATATTTTCATATTCTGGATAACAATTTTTTTCTATACCATTTCTTCCAAATATAATTGCCTTTGCATATTTAAAATATCCTAATTCGTTTAGCTTCCACATTCCTCTTATAAGTTCTTCTTTTGATAGTTCACAATTATCAAAAATATAAATTATTCCATCTTCTTTATACTTTTCTGCGAATTCACAAATTCCATCGTATTTAGTTCCAGCAAGTTCCATTACTATATCTAAGCAACCAGCAAGTATCCTTCCCGAAACATTAATTGCTTTGTTTTCAAATGTATTCCAGTACACTTTTGTATCTAAATTTTCTCCCTCTAACCCTGTAATTTTAGGCAAACTATTTTCTTCATAATATCCATAGCTTTTTAACTTAGATATTTTCCCTTCCAAAAAATTCAGACTTTGATTTAAACTTTCGTGCCAATTATCTGCTCCAAATTTTTTAAAATTCTGACCATAAATTGTAGCAATATCGTATTTAGTTGTAAGTGGCATCAATATTCCTGTTGGGTCTGAAAAACCCATTACCCATTTTGGATTTTGTGCTATCTTATTAAAATCTATATATGGCAATATTTCCACTAAGAAGTCTCCTCCACATGCACAAATTATTGCATTGGAGTTATTTTCAAACATAAAGTTCATTTCTTCTGCACGTTTTTTAGCACTTTCACTTCTTCCTGTTTTGCATGTCCATAAATTTTCTGACAGATTTATTTTATAGCCCAATTTTTCTAATTTATCTTTTCCATTTTTATATCTCTTTTTTTCCAGCTCATCCATTATTCCTGCTGATGGTGACGGAACATCAATTGTATCTCCTTTATTTAAAAATTTTGGGTATATCATATTTTCCTCCTTAATTTAATATAAACATATATGTGCTGTATCATTCTCAAATATTATCTGTTCTTCATTAAATTCACTCCAATTATTAGCACTAAATTTTTCATAGTGTTTTTTCTTACGTATTACAAACTCTATGTCTCTATTTAAATAATATCTAATGAAATCTTCCTTACCATATATAGTATATAGTGTTTTTATTGTAAATGAATTTATTGGATAATTATTAAATGTTTCTTTGGGTTGTTTATATATATATATAGCTACTTTTCTTATTACATTATTAGTTTTATTTTCATATTCTATAATTTGTTTTTTTATTGCTTCTCCATATTCTTTTTCTGCTTGATTACTTTTATATAACCAAAATCCATTTAATAAATATGACATCTCATTAATTATAAATATACTAACCGCAAATATTAATGCAAGCGCAGAATTTACTTTTTTATTAGGTTCTATTGTATATCCAATAACAATAATTGAAAAACCTATTATTCCTCCAATTGCACTAAATGTTCGAGCAGACATAGAACTTACTTCTGTAACAAATAATGGTATTACACATGAAAGTACTACTGTGACAATTGATAAAACATATTTTATTATTTCATCATACTTTTTATTTGCAAGTAAAAAAACAAGTGTTATTGTAAATGTTATTAGTATAAAATTTGGTAATGATAGATTAAAAGTTATAGATAATGAATAAACAAACACCATCCATATTTGATATAGTATTTTTTTATTTATCATATTTCCTTCTAGTCTCATATCTTCTGTATTTAAAATTGTATTACATATTTTAATTACTATAAATGCTGTAATAAACGCTATTGCACATAGTATTATCATTTTTATTAAATTCTTAATTGTATCTTTTTTTGTACTTTTTTGAACAAACATAAATATTAATGATGTTATTACAAATACATTTAATATTCCTTGATAAAACAGCATTGATAAGCTTACAAGTAAAACCGCTATTACTGTTTTTTTATGTATAATTAATTCTTTTGCAGCTAAAACACATAATAATTTTCCTATGCACATTAATCCAGTTTCAAAATATGCTAAATGTTCCATTGCAAATGGATTAAATACTATTAAGAATGCTCCTAGAAATATAATTAACTTTTGTATCTTATTTTTTTCTTTGGAATTAATGATTTTATATATTATATATACAGATGTAGAATTAGCTATAAGAGCTATTAAATTACTTATAATATCTAATATTTGAACTTGAATATTAAACCTAAGTCCCATATGTAAGAATAAAGCACTAAAAACTCTTCCATCTTTTAAGAACGTTGTTTCATATTCCTGCTTTTGCCATAATACATTATATGTATCTGGAACAGTGTGAAAGTTCAGAAAAAATATTGTTGTAAGTGCTCCTAAAATAAATATTGCTATAAAAAGTATTATATTATTTTTTTGCTTTTTCATTAGATTATCTTCCTTTTTTATTATTGCTTATATATTTTATATTATAGTTTAAAATTCAAATAAATTTAATCCTATATTTTCGTCATATTTTCTGTCAACTTTTCCATTTATCACATTTATAACCATCTCACAAGTTGCACTTACTATTGCTCTATTTAAATGTCCTCCGAACACCTCTCCTTTTTCATTTCCCGCACTCATATGAATATGAGTATAAAACTCTTCATTCATTGTGTTTATTGTTCCAGTTAGAGATACTATTTCAAAGTTTCCTTTAAAGTCATTAGAATAGTACTTTTTTTCATCCACATTGAAAACTCCTACTGTAAAATCATTTGTAGCTCCTAATGCATTAATATTTGCAAGTTTTATATCTTCTTTTAAAGCTATTTCTTTAATCTTTGCAATAATTTCTTCTCCTCTGTCAATTCTTGCAACAATTGTATTATTAAATTTTTTGTACTCCATCTGTATCCTCCATTTTAATTTTTTCGTTACAATTATACCATAATATAAATGCTTTTTTCAATTAAAAATATTATTTCAGTTAGACAAATAAAGCCCCATCTTGCGATGGGTTTTTAATATTTTCTATTCTTTATATAAAAAGCACTCTTTATCATGTGAATATATAGCTCCTATTGCTTGCAAATATGAATAAATACTAGTGCTTCCAACAAATTTCATTCCTCTTTTTTGTAAGTCTTTTGATAATTTGTCCGACAGTTCATTTGTAGTTTTATCAATTTCATAAATAGTTTTATTTGGTATGAATAGTTTTAGATAATTATAAAAAGACCCATATTCTTCTTGTAACGCTTTAAATATTTTACTATTATTTATTGTTGCCTTTATTTTTAGTTTGTTTCTTATAATATTTTTATTTTCAAGCAATTCTTGAATTTTTTTATTATTATAGTTACATATTTTATCTATTTCAAAATTATCTAATGCTTTTCTAAAGCTTTCTCTTTTATTTAATATACATTCCCATGAAAGTCCTGCTTGAAATGATTCTAGAATAAGCATTTCATATAAATACTCATCTGAAAAGTTTGGTCTGCACCATTCAGCATCATGATATTTTATATATAATTCATTTTTTAAATTACACCATCTACATCTTTTCATAGCTTTGTACCTCTTTTAGGAATAAAGAATTTACTCATATCATTATTTTCAAGTTTTAATAATTCTATTTTGTTTTTTATCCCACCACCATATCCAGTTAGGCTTCCATTTGTACCAACAACTCTATGGCAGGGAATTATTATGCATATTGGATTCCATCCAACAGCTCCTCCTACTGCCTGTGCCGACATCTTACTTACCCCTCTATCCTTTGCAATTAACTTCGCTATATCGTTATATGTTAGAGTTTTTCCAAAAGGTATATTACTCACTATATCTGCCACTTCTTTTCTGAATGTCGTTAAATTATTTATTTTATATTTTGGTGTGAAACCTGGATTTTTACCACTAAAATATATATCAAGCCATTTACTTGTTTCTTTAAATATTGGTAATTCTTTTTCTTCACAATTTATTTCATGTTTTTTAATATCTCTTGAACCTTCGAACCAAAGTCCTGTTAAAGATTCTTCATCACTATTCATTATAATATTTGAAAAGCCTTTTGGCGTTTGATACATCCATTTATATGTCATAACATCAATACCCTTCTATTTCACTTATAGTACTAAAGCTTTTTTAGGACAAAAGTTAGAACATTTACCACATTTTATGCATTTTTCGTAATCTATTTTAGGAGCCTCAAAGCCTTCTTGACTTAGTGCTCCTACTGGGCAAACGTTTACAGCTGGGCATTTATGATTTTGCGGACAATTTTCTACTATAATCTTCAACTTCTTATCCATATTAAAATTTATTCCTTTCTATACTTTATATAAAAATAACATATGCTAATATTGATGTTAGCATATGTTATTTGTTTTGTAAATACTTATTTTACTATCTTTTAACTTACCTTTAACTTTTTTATTTAACTTCATATTTCGGCTTGCATACTATTTTTTACTATGGACATAGTGTTGCTCTAAATGCTCCTTTACTGCTCCCTCCATTATTACAAAAATAAAATAGTCCTGCTTTTTCAGCATCTTCATATGTTCCACTACGTGATAAAAATTCTCCGGTTGCTGGTTTAGAAATTTCTTTATCAAAAGCAATCATATAATAACTTGTGTCTTTAAACCATGAGCCACTTCCAATACTAGCATGCTCTGATGTTTCATACATTGCATCTCCAAACATATTAGAATTATATTCATAATTTGCAAATCTTGTATATCCAAAGCCTTCGTAATTAATTATTTCACCACATTTATATACTGTTACATATTTACTACTCTTAGGTTTAGGATCAGTTTCTCTAGATGCAAAAGATACTGTATCTAAATTCTCAGTTCCAGCTGCCATATAGCATGCTACCACTTCAAAATTTCCTCCACTCATATCATATATGCCATATAAATTTCCAGTTGTGCTTTGATTTACATTGTTTGCAAAATCTCCTCCACCAGTAATTATTTCTGGATTATCATTAACTGTTACTTCTATTCCATTTCTTCCATAGCTACTTTGTGCTAAATATGCTACACATCCCCATTCACTATTTTTCATTAAATGGCTATCTGCATCTCTAAAAATATCATAGCTCTTTTTATATTTTTCA
>USTA01000067.1 GCA_900557475.1 uncultured Clostridium sp.
TATTGCTTTCTCCTATCTGTTCATCATCTCTTGATAAACGGCAATATAAAGCAGTTATTTTTTCGTTATTTGACTGTCCCATAAAAACTCCTTTCTTTTAGACAGCCGAAGATGATATAAATTGTTACAATTTCAATTTGTAGTGTTCACATAATACCATATTCGTTTTTATAGTGCAAGTGGTTCTTATGATTTTTTTGTTAGTCTAAAAATTTTATTTAATAAGCTTTCTTCAGCATTTTTATCAAAGTAAGTATTTACTTTGTATACTGTGCCGTTTATTTCTTTTTCAAAGTTCAATTTATTTTCTATTGCAATATTATCTCTAAAATATTGTAATCTTTCATCTTTAGTCATATTTTCTAATTTTTTATAATATTCTTGTTTCAAGTTTTCAACATATTCATATTCTTCATTAGAGAGTTCAATTCTATATTTTTCATTATTATCGTTCATAACTAGCCCTCCTTTTCTTGTATTCAGGAGATTTCTTTTGTTTTTGCTTTTCTAATCTAGCTTTTTCTTTTGCTTCTTCACGAGCTTTTCTTTCAGCTTGTATTTTTTCTTGTTCAGTTCTTTGTCTTTCTAATTCATCTTGTTTTTCCTTATCAAATAAACTTTTAAAGAAATCTGCAACTTTTTGTGGTGCAAGTTTTAGAGCATGGAAGTAGTCTTTTGTTTTTTCTACTAAACCATCATATTTTTCTATCCATCTATTTACGGTGTTCCTTAAATTTTTAATTCTAGCATCACGTTCATAAATTTCTTTATCTGCTACAATTCCTTTTTTAGCATATTGGGTTAGTGTTTCATAATCTTTTGGATCTAATTCAATTTTCTTTGAGAACTTCTTTTGTTTACCTAGGTTTGAAATATCTTCAACCTTTTTATCGTATTGCATATAGTTATCAAAATTAGATTGTTTTTCATCAACACTATTTGTTATTTTTTCAAGTTTTTCAGTTTCTTTCTTAATTTTAAATTCTAAATCAGATAAATGTTCTTTAGTACTACCTTTTATACCACGAATAAATCCTCTATAACCACTATCAGACATATATTGAAAAAATCTGTCTTGTAATAGGCTATATGATTTTACGAGTTTTGCTTTTCCATTTTCATCATATACAGGATTACCAAAGTTATCAGTTAATTGTTCTGATTTCCATTTCTTACTATGGCTCACTTGGTTGATTATTTCTTTTGTAGTTCCTATTAGAGATTTATCTTTACACCTTTTTGTCCATCTTATTTCTTTTTCTACAATAGGAATTGCTATAACATGCAAATGGTAATGATATATCGGTTTTCCGTATTCTTCTGTTAAAGCTGTATTTAGTTCATCTGCGTGCATTACTGCTGATATAATATTATCAGCACCCATTTCCTTTTCAGCAAAGTGAAATGCCTTTTCATAAAAGCCTTTTGCAAATTCATAACCACCATTTTTCTCGAAATAGTCGGAGTTAATATCAAATATAATTTCATCAAATATTTTAGCATTATCTCTTAGTCCTCTAAGTGATATTTCTCCATTATTAATCATTTCTTTTAATCGTTCGTTATAAGTGCCTTTGCATTTTTTGTAATGCACATTGTTTGGTGTTTGAGCTAAGTCAACATTCATATTAGAGTAAGATTTGTTTTTTCGTTCATTATGTCTCTCTGCCTTTACAATACTTGCTCTAGTATAAGTTTCTACTCTAGCTATCGAATAGTTTGTTTTGTCCATTTAAATATCCTTTCTTGCAGGTAGCAAGAAGCGACCAAAGGGAGCTGTTACATAACTTTCTTCGAAAGTATGTAACCCACTATGACACTTTCAAAACTTCGTTTTGCAAAGATGTCGTGGGCTCCTAGCGGAGGGCTCATAAAATATCTAATCTTACGATAGATATTTTATGTTTGGCTACGCCAAATCAAAATAATATTTTTCATTTTCATTCAAATATTATTTTGGCTACTGAAAAATTTTTGTGCTACCTAGCATAAAATTTTTTCAGTATCTTTCTGCTATGCTTTGTGAGAATATAGAGCAATACCTATATAGTTTTTTTAGCATAACAAAAAGACCTATTAGGCACAACAAATAAAACTACCAATATTGCAATTTTTTTGCAAAGTAGTGAGTTTTACTTGAAACATGCTAATCGGTCTTAACCACTGCTGGACATTTTACATACTATTCATTCTAAACCAGCCAAAATATATTTCACCGCATTGGATTAGTAAGTTTTCTACAAACATTAATTTTCATTTTAGGAGAAGATAGAAAATATTTTATTGTATTCCTTACTAATCAGTGTTTCGTGTCTATTAATTTTTCAGTGTACTATAAATACATCTATTATATATCATCTTTTTATGTAAATGTAAATAAAATCCAAAAAATCAATTGAAAAAAGTCAATATTGCTGATATAATTGACACATAATAATATAGATTGGAGAAGCAAAATATGATAGATTTGCATATGCATACAATGTATTCAGATGGAGATAAGACAATAGCAGAAATATTAAAGTTGTGTGAAGATAGAAAATTAGAATATATTTCAATAACTGATCATAATACATGTGCTGAATATGAAGATAAAAATATAAAAAACAATAATATTTTTGGTGGAAAAATAATAAAAGGTGTTGAAATGAATGCAACATTTCAAAATAAAAAAATTGAAGTTTTAGGCTATAATATAAAAGAACCTAAGATAATAGAAGAATGGTCTCAAAAGTTTTTTTCAGAAGAAGTATTAAAGAGACAACAAGAAGATGCAAAGAAAAAATTATTATATATATGTGATAAAAAAGGGCTTATTTATGATGAAAACAAAATAGAAAAAAATATTCCAGTAACAGATTATATAACAATTTATATTTATAAAGAATTAATGCAACATGAGGAGAATCATGAAATTCTTGGAGAATTTGCAGAATCACTAAATGTTTTTATTAGAAAGGGATTAATGAATCCAGATAGCGAATATTATACAGGTTCAGATAATGTACCAAAGCCAATGTATAAAGATGTTATAGATGTGATACATAAAGCAGGAGGATTAGCTTTTCTAGCACACCCATTTGAATATAGATTTGATGATACAATAGGCTTTATAGATGAGCTTCGAAAAGAAAAAGAATTAGATGGAATAGAGTGTTTTCATCCATCTGCTAATGAAGATGAAATTGATGTTTTGGTAGAATATGCTAAAAAGAGTAATTTATATATTAGTGGTGGAAGTGATTATCATGGACATAAAAAGCCTAATGTAGAAATTGGAGTTGGAGAAGGAAATTTGAATATTTCAAAAGAAATAATAGAAGAGTGGATAAATCAGTAAAATTAAAAGAAAATATATTATAGTTTGGAGGAAAAATTAATATGGGAAAAGTATTAAAGGTAAGAGAAGTTGGAGATCCTATTCTATCTATAAAATGTAAAGAAGTAGATGTAAAAAACATTAACCAAGAAATACTAGAGGAAATTGAAGATTTAAAGGAGACACTAAACTTTACAGAAGGGTTTGGAATTGCAGCACCACAAGCAGGAATTAATAGAAGAATAGTAATTATTCAAGTAAATAAAGAAAAATGTACATATAAAGATTGCGAAGAAGTTTCAACTACAGTAATGATAAATCCAACATGGAGAAAATTATCAGAAGAAACAGAAAGTGAATTTGAAGGTTGTTTAAGTGTTCCTTCTATCAGGGGAAAAGTAGAAAGATACACAAGTATAGAAGTAACATATTATAATGAAAATGGAGAAAAGGTTATAAAACAGTTAAAAGGATTTACAGCAAGAGATGTGCAACATGAGTGCGACCATTTAGATGGAATCGTATTTTTAGAAAGAGTAAAAGAACATAATGGATTTGCAACTAAAGAAATGATAAACAAATTTAATTTAAAAGAAGAAAGTAGGTAAATAATGGATTTAGAAAAGAAAGATAATAATTCCATGATTATTAAATATCAAAATACAGATAATGTAGTAGAAGATATATGTTCTATTATTGAATCAGCACGAGATTATGCATATCAATCCGTTAATATTGCATTAGTAGAAAGAAATTGGTTTATAGGATATAGAATTGCTGAAGAAGAATTAAAAGGCGAAAATCGAGCGAATTATGGTACAGAAATATTAAAAAAGTTGTCTAAAGAGTTAAAGAAAGAATATGGAAAAGGTTTTGAATTAAGAAATTTATACTATTTTTTACAATTTTACAAAACTTTTCCAAACATTTTGCACTCAGTGAATGCAAAATCTAATATGCTACTTTCATGGACTCATTATAAAACTTTATTACAAGTTGAAGATGTAAAAGCAAGAGAATGGTATGCAAAAGAAACAGCTGAACAGACTTGGAGTGTAAGAACTTTACAACGAAATATATCATCACAATATTATTATAGGTTATTAAAATCACAAGTTAAAGAACCTGTAATTGAAGAAATGAAAGAAAAAAACAAAGAACATTATTTAATGGAAAAACTAGAATTTATCAAAAATCCATTAATAGCAGAATTTTTAGGTTTTTCATTAGAAGATACATATACAGAAACAGAATTAGAAACAAGTATTATAAATAATTTACAAAAATTTTTAATGGAACTTCGGAAAAGGTTATGCTTTTGTTGAAAGGCAACAACACATTCGTACAGAAAAGGGGGATTATTTCATAGATTTAGTCTTTTATAACTATATTCTAAACTGTTTTGTATTGATAGATTTAAAAACTAATCAAGTAACACATCAAGACATAGGACAAATGGACATGTATGTAAGAATGTATGATGAATTAAAACGAACAGAAAGTGATAATCCAACCATTGGCATTATCTTATGTTTAGAAACAGATGAAGATATTGCACGTTATTCAATATTGAAAGGTAATGAACAATTATTTGCAAGCAAATACAAGTTGTATTTACCATCCGATGAAGAATTAAGAGCAGAAATTGAATCACAGAAAACAATATTTGAATTACAAAATAATGAAAAGTAATAAGTATCTTGCGAGGTTATATTTATGTAGAGATCAATAAATAATACTATTATTCCAGTAACGATTTTCACGTGTAAATAAAGTTATAATTTTACGCACTAATGACTAACTTCTGTTATTTCCTTGTTGCATTACTCATAATTACATACAACTGCATACAGATAAAATATACATGATAGATAGAAGCATATAAAAGACGTAGATTTTCCGTGAAAAGTCGTAAAAAGTCGTGAAAAAGTCGTGAGAATGACCAGTTATCGTAATGATAGTTGGTCATTTTTTTGAAAATGAGTTTGATTTCTTGTGATGTGGTGTAAAAAATGATAATATGCTAAAATAAGATATAGCTATCATCTACACTTATATAGTACGAAATAAGAATTTGTGAGGACAAGGTTATGAACTTAAACAAAGAATTATACAGTATAATTTTTA
>USTA01000068.1 GCA_900557475.1 uncultured Clostridium sp.
TATTTAGAGAAAATCTAAATATGCTTCTTCTAAAGAACAGTATAAATCCATCATATTATGCCTATGTTACTAGTAACGAAAAAATTAAAATTGAAGATGGAAAAGTTATAATCAATTTAGAAATAGAATCATTAGAAAGCAAAGAGATTACACTTATATTAGGTGCAGAAAAAACTGAAATGGAATGTATTGAGATTGGAAATAAATATATTGGAAAAGAAAAAGATGCCCTTGAAGATGTAAAAAAATACTGGAAAAACAAAGTAGAGGTGGTGAAAGCTGAAACTCCATTAAAAGAATTTAATATATTTCAAAATGGATGGCTTGCATACCAAACGATTGCATCAAGAATGTTTGCCAAAACTGGATTTTATCAATCAGGAGGAGCAATAGGATATAGAGACCAACTTCAAGATGCAATGGGAATGAAATATGTAGATAAAGAAATTCTAAAAAATCAGATATTATTACATGCTAGACATCAATTTTTAGAAGGAGACGTACTTCATTGGTGGCATGATGATAGAAATTTGGGAATTAGAGCAAGTTATTCGGATGATCTACTATGGCTTCCATTTGCAACAATGGATTATATTGAATTTACTGGGGATTATTCAATTTTAGAAAAGAAGGAGCCTTATTTAGAAGGAAAAATGCTGGAAGAAGGAATGCATGACTATATGGACAATTATAAGACAAGTGAAAAAGTTGGAACAATTTATGAACATTGTATGAAAGCAATAAATAAAACTCTGGATTTTGAAAAGTTTCCTAAGATATTAGGAGGAGACTGGAATGATGGAATGAATAAAGTAGGAGATAAAAAAATAGGAGAGAGTATATGGCTTGGATTTTTCTTATATAGTATTTTAGTTAAATTTGCGAAGTATTCTAAATATGTTACAAGATTTGCAAATAAAGAAACAGCTATTTCTTTAGAAGCAGAATTCAAAAATGCAACGGTAAAAGGAATAGACTCAGATGAGATTGCAGATGAATATGAAAAACTAACAAATGCAGCAGAAAAATTGAGGAAAAATTTAAACACAGCTGGCTGGGATGGTAGATGGTATAAAAGAGCTACAACAGATGAAGGAAAAACTTTAGGCAGTATAAATAATAAAGAATGCAAAATTGATAGTATAGCACAAAGCTGGGCGACTATTTCAGAAGCGGGTGACAATGATAAAAAATATATTGCTATGGAAAGTTTGGAGAATTTACTTGTAGATAGAGAAAATGGATTAATAAAACTTCTCACACCTCCATTTAATAATGAGGAATTTGAACCAGGATATATAGCATCTTATCTCCCTGGAATGAGAGAAAATGGTGGACAATACACACATGCTGCAATTTGGGCAATAATTGCGATGGCAAAACTTGGACTAAATGAAAAAGTTTTTGAATTTTATAAAATGATAAATCCAATAAATCATAGTAAAGACGAAAAAGGGGCAGAAAAATATAAAGTAGAACCATATGTTATAGCAGCAGATGTATACAGTAACAAGGAGATGGCAGGAAGAGGCGGTTGGACTTGGTATACAGGTTCAAGTAGTTGGATGTATATGCTTCAGATAGAATATATTTTAGGAATAAAAATAAAACAAGGAGTATTAAAAATTAAGCCATGCTTCCCAAAGGATTGGCAAAATGCAAAAGTACAAATAAAATGGAAAAATGCAGTTTATAATATAGAATATCAAAAGATGGAAAGCCAAAGCGAAGAAATAGAAATTGAAAAGAATATAAAAATGATAATAGATGGAAAAGAAGTAGAAGATATACCGTTAAAACCAGAAGGAATTTTTAATATAAAAGTAATATTCTAAAATAAAAGAGGTATTAAAAGTTTAAACAACTTTAAGTATACCTCTTTTGTTCTATGATGTAAAAAATTTATTATAAATGTTTATATATTTTTGTTAGACTTATTACGAATAAATGTAGACCAAGCTATTGGTTTTTATATAAGTACTTGATAAATTTTATCTAGTGTGGTATAAATATAACTATAATAAAAGGAAAGGTGGGACTTTTTTGCAAGATATGGATACAAATATAAATACATATGAAGACTCAAAAAAGAAAATATTAATAGTAGATGATGAAAGAGCGATATCAGATTTGCTAGTGTTTCAATTGGAAAAAGAAGGATATAATACCATTACAGCAGAAGATGGAGAGCAGGCTTGCAAACTTGCTAATGAACAAAAGCCAGATTTAATTTTATTAGATATAATGCTTCCAAAAATGGATGGACTTACAGTTTGCAAAAAAGTTAGACAAACTCAGCCTAAAACACCAATAATAATGCTTTCTGCAAAAGGTGAAGAAATAGATAAAATTCTAGGACTTGAAATTGGTGCAGATGATTATATGACAAAACCTTTTAGCGTAAGAGAACTTATTGCAAGGGTAAAAGCAAATTTAAGAAAAGTAGAGCAAAATGAATTTGATAGTAATAATCAAGGTCTTAGAGATAATAAAATAGTAGTAGGGGATTTGACTTTAGATTTAGATAAATTTGAAGTAGAAGTTAGAAACCAAAAGGTAACAGACTTAACTAGAAGAGAGTTTGAAGTTCTTAGATATCTTGCGCAAAAACCAAGCCAAGTCGTTACAAGAGAAGACTTATTAGAAAAAGTTTGGGGATATGAATATTATGGAGATATTCGTACAGTAGATGTTACAATAAGAAGAATTAGAGAAAAGATAGAAAAAAATACTGCAAACCCTAAAATTTTAATTACCAAAAGAGGAGTAGGTTATTATATAGAATCTAAATAAAACAAAGCAAAATGATGGAGGCAATTTGTGAAAAATTTTCAAATGAAAATTATTCTATGGATTTACACCATAGGAATATTAATAATTAGTACTATGGGAATAACATTCTCGAATATTATAGAAAAAGGAATAAAAAATGCAGAGTATGCATCAGAAATAAGAACAGGGACAATAATTGGAATAGTAATATTTTCTATTTGTACAATTATAATAGCCATAATAGAAGTGAAAAAATATATAGAGCCGATGTCTAAAATGTTGAAAGGTGCAAGAAGGGCTGCATTTAGTACAGACATTAATAATTTAGAAATAAATGCCCCAGAAGATGATCTTACAGAATCAGTAAATGAAATAGTAGGTGAATTAAAGCAAAATTTAAAAGACGCAAACAGTGAAAAAAAACAAAAAGAAACAATATTAAAGCATATGACAGATGGAGTTATTACATTTAATATGAATGGAGATATAACATATGTAAATCCAGCTGCAAAAAAAATGCTTGAGATAAGTTCAGACAATTTAAAATTTATTGATATTTTTGGAAAATATAAAGATATTAATATGGAAAAAATAATTTATTTGGAAAATTGGACTTCCTCAGAAAAGAAAATAGAAAATGATAAAGGTTCAATGAACTTATTCTTTATTCCATATAGAGATGAAGTAGATATACCAGAAGGTGTTATGGTTGTAATTCAAGATATTACAGAACATGTGAAATTAGATAATATAAGAAAAGAATTTGTAGCAGATGTATCACACGAATTAAAAACACCAATTACCTCAATTAAAGGTTATTCAGAAACACTTATAGATACTGACTGTGATGAAGAAACTCAAAAACATTTTTTACAGGTTATTAATGATAATGCGAATAGGATGGAAAAATTAGTTCAAGATTTACTTACGCTTTCAAAATACGATACAAATAAAGAAAGAAGAATTGTAAGTGAGTTTGAATTAGGCGAATTAGTTAAATCTTGTAAAGAAAGATTTGACATAGAAATAAAACGAAAAAATCAGAACGCACAATGTTTTGTGACAGCAAATGTTCCAAAAGTATATGCAGATAAAGATGGAATAGAAAGAGTAATATTAAATATATTAAGTAATAGTATAAAATATACACCAGAAGGTGGAAAAATAGATATATATGTAGGATATGTTCATAATGATGCATATGTAAAAATAAAAGATACAGGAATAGGAATTCCAAAGGAAGATTTAGAACGCATTTTTGAGAGATTTTATAGAGTAGATAAAGCGCGTTCTAGACAATATGGAGGAACGGGCCTAGGTCTTTCAATAGCAAAAGAAATTATTGAAAAAAACAATGGTAGTTTAGACATAAAAAGTAAGGTTAATGAAGGAACAGAGGTAGTTATAAAAATACCGGTAGTCGCACGTGAAAGGACAATAAATAAATGAATGATAAAATAAAAAATGTTTTAGAATGGGTATATTGCATTGTAATAGCAGTTGTAATAGCAATTCTAATAAAATATTTTGTAGGAACGCCAACAATAGTAAGGCAATCTTCAATGTATCCTACATTAGTACAAGATGACAGATTGATATTAAACAGGCTAACTAGAACATTTAAGAAGAT
The DNA here is from genome assembly GCA_900557475.1 of uncultured Clostridium sp. Classification (GTDB taxonomy): domain Bacteria; phylum Bacillota; class Clostridia; order TANB77; family CAG-508; genus CAG-793. The sequence goes on from USTA01000068.1 coordinate 4,403, forward strand.
GCCAAAAAGAGGAGAAATCATAACATTTGAAGCACCAAGCAACAATGCATCAGGATTAACTATAAATGATATTGCAAATCCAGTAGCAAAATATGATAATGAACCAGTTCATTGGTGGGAAAAATTTACTTACTATGTATTAGAATTGGGAAAAGAAAGCTATATAAAAAGAGTTATAGCCCTTCCAGGCGAACATGTTGAAATTAAAGATGGAAATGTATATATAAATGGAGCAAAGTTAGAAGAAGGCTATTTAGAAGATTCAGTTGTAACAAATCCAACAGGAGTACTTAATAACTTTATAGTACCAGAAGGATGTGTGTTTGCAATGGGAGACAATAGAGAGGGGTCAAAAGATTGCAGAGCATTTGGATGCGTTCCGCTAGAAAAAATTGAAAGTACAGTTGCTATAAGATTTTGGCCACTAAATAAATTTGGAGAGGTTTAAAATTGTTTGAAAAAATATTAGGAAACGAAACAGTAAAAAAATCACTAATAAATTCTATAAAATCAGGAAATATATCACATAGTTATTTATTTGTAGGTAAGTCTGGAATAGGTAAAAAGTTATTTGCAAAAGAACTTGCAAAAAAAGCGATGTGTTTAGGAACAAATGACTGCGAATCTTGCGTCAAATTTGAAGCTGGAAGTAATCCAGACTTTTCTATAATAAGTCCAGATGGCAAAACCTTAAAGATAGATCAAATACGTAATATGCAAGCAAGAATAGTAGAAAAGCCAATTGTAGCAAACAAAAAAGTATACATTATTGACGGAAGCGAATGTATGTCAGAAGAAAGTCAAAACTGTTTACTAAAAACATTGGAAGAACCACCAGAATATGCAATGATAATACTTTTATGTTCAAACGAAAGCAAGATTTTACAAACTATAAAATCTAGATGTGTTATAATTAAATTTGATGAATTAACAGATGAACAAATTAAAAATAAATTAAATACTGATGA
>USTA01000069.1 GCA_900557475.1 uncultured Clostridium sp.
TATACATTTTACTTTAAATTCCTTTAATTCTGAGACTAAATTAAAACCGTATTGTACCTCTAATTCCACATAAATGTCAGGACCATTTTCTGTTTTGTTTACTCTTACTCTAAGAACATCTGTTATGGAATCAGTCTTTAATGCAATGTATTCTATTATTTGTCTAAATACTGTATCTGATATAGTGAAGTTTCCCATATAGCTAAATGTTGGCCTTATTATTGACTTTTCTGATATATATGGTTCATTACCACTACGGCTTTTGAAAATTTGAAGAGGGTCTAAAAGGTATCCTGAAAAGTCCTTTTTTATTTCAAATGTAGGAACTGGAATAACATGCTTTCCTTCTGTTACTCTTACCCTTCTTGCATTATTTATCTCTTCTTCTGTTGCAACATCTGTAATATATATTGTCTTTTCTATTTTAGGAAGCTCCAAATTATTTGCAATTTCTTCTACCATCTTATCTGAAGTTCCTAAAATTAATATTGACTTTGGTTTTAGTTTATTTATAGCCTTAATCATTTCTTTTTTTTGGTCATCATTTTTAAATAGAGCTCTTTTAACTGTTTCAATTTTAGTTGGTGCCTTTTTAGCAGAGCTACCAGCAACTATATCATTATTTCTTACCAAGATTCCATCATCAATTATATATTTAATATCATATTCTCCTGCCACCATTTGAGCTCTATAACTTTTTCCAGTTCCTGATGGCCCAACAAAAGCATAAACTTTTATGTCCTTTTTCATTTTTACCTTCCTTTTTCTTATTTTTGAATTAGACTTATGCTATAATTATAATTTTTATACCTAACATTATATTCTTCATTATTTATAATTTTTATTTGTTCTTTAAATTCATTTTCAATATTGTCTTTTAAGTTGTTGCCTATACTAGTAATTACCCATATATTTCCTTCAAATTCTTTTAAAAAGTCAAAATCATAAACCGTCTTTCCATAAGTTTCATATGCTTTTTCTATATTCCAATTCTCTTCATTCAAAAAATAAACTTCATTGTTTTGGAAATATGATGCCATTGTCAGTCCATATATGCTATTTGTTACAATTATATCTTGATTATTAATATTTTCTTTGATAAATTCATAGGGTTTTATGTTTGAACTATCATAATTCTCCTGCAATATTCCTACATTTTCTATAATTGAAAACACAAGTATTATAGTGCATACTATTCCAACTCTAATTCTATTTTTATCCTTTGCTAGCAAATATGCAAAAGCAAATAGTAAAAGTCCTGTTATTGTTAGTAAATATCGTGGATACAATATCTTAACAAATATAGATATAATTGCTGTTATTAAAATTGTAGTGATATATATTCCAAATGCTATGTATACTGGCTTAGCATCTTTTCTATTTTTTATTAATCTATAAATATTATATGTTACTAATACTCCTATAAATATATATGCTAGTTCTTTTATAAGATAAGTTCTATCAGGCAAATTTCCTGTAAATTGAAAATCTAATAATTCAAGTACATTTGCTGTTGGTATCCAGAATCCTTGTTTTACTGTCTTAAACTGATTAAGAACTACTCCTATCCATGGCAAAAATATTAATATTTGAATTATTGAAGAAATTACACTATATTTTAAATTTTTACTATATTTAATGTATTTTACTTCATAATTTCTTTGTCTTATATTATTTACTGCAAAATATATAAATAATCCAATGTTAATAATTGTTGCGGCTAAAGTCCCATAATAATGTGTATATGCACTAGCTAAACTAAATATAGAAAAAATAATCCAATTTTTCTTACTTACACCACTTCTATAAATTCTATATGCGTAAATTGACATTAAACTTACAAATAAAAGCTCCCATGTATACATTCTTATTTCACTGGCATAAATCAATGTAACTGGCATAAATAACACTAAAAACGAAAATGCAAATCCGACTTTTTCTCCAAAGTCCTTTTTTATATGGCTAAATCCTAAAATAGCTAAAATTATTAAAGGCATTGCAGAAAATAGTCTATATGCCAATATACTATTTCCAGTTAGAAGTCCTACTACTTTTAACATAAAATAATATAAAACGGGATGAACATCTGTGCTTCCAATTCTCCAAATGTCTGCAAATGAATTTTTTGCCATAGATACAGAGTAACTTTCATCAAACCACAAATTTGTGTGGAATGATGAAAGTAATACAAAAATGCTACCTAAAACGATTAGTGTTATATGTATATATTTTGTTATATTTTTCTCTTTTACCTTTATCATTTGTGTGTTTTTGTTACCTCTCATATCAGTTTTCACAATAGAAAATACCTTTCACGTCTTTATATTTTCCATCTTTTGTTTTGAATTCTATTTACAATTTACATTTCATTTATTTTTACATCTCTACCATGTTCTATCTTTTCCCAAGTTGTATCCCTTTTAAATAAACATTTAAAGTTAATTACTATCCAAGAAGCTAAAAATAGTGGATACATAAGTAGTCCCTTCCACATCTTTTTTATTGGCTTTTTATCTATTGCCATTATTATAATAGCTGTAAGAATTGGAAGTAAAAATGTCGGAACTACATATCTAAGTAAATTTAATACAAAGTCTGCTGTTGTCATTGCATTTGATAAATAGCTTACTGCATTTAAAACTAATAATAATATTGTTATAACAAGCATAGGTGCTGTTCCTAAAATATATAATAAGCCATCAAAATTCATAAGAGTTTTTTTAGTTCTTGCTGCTTTTGCTAATGGTTTTGTATATTCTTGCAAACATTGCATATGACCTATTGTCCATCTGGTTCTTTGAGACCAAGATGGTTTAAATGATACTGGTTGCTCATCATAAACAATAGCGTCTGTTGCCCATCCTAGTTTTTTTCCTTGAATTATTCTCTTTAATGAAAACTCTATATCTTCGGTTAATGTATTTGTATCCCATCCTGTTGGTCTAATACTATCAAATTTAACCATAAAACCAGTTCCATTTATAAGTGGAGATAATCCTGCATTATATCTTGCTAGGTGGTAGAATCTATTCATTGTCCAATAAAATATAGCATATCCTGATGAAATCCAGCTATCAGTTGGATTTTTTATATCTCTATATCCCTGTACTACTTCTTCTCCTTGGCATAGATGCTTATTCATTGCTTTTAAAAAGTTTTTATCTACAATGTTATCTGCATCAAATACGCAAAAAGCATCATAATCCATTTTAGGATCTGCTAAAAGTGTATTTAAAAATAATCTAAGAGCATCCCCTTTTGTTTTCTTTGTAGGGTCTTCCTCATGTCTTTCAAATACTTTAACACCATAACTAATTGCTATTTCTTTTGTCCTATCTGTGCAGTTATCTGCTATAACACAGATATCATATTTGCTTTTAGGGTATGTTTGCTTTTGCAAACTTTCTATTAAATTTGAAATAACAGCTTCTTCATTATGAGCTGGTATTATTGCTAAAAATTTATTATTCTTTTTCTCTAATTCTGGTTTGTCCTTTAAAGTAATAAATGAACATACACTTATTATTAATTGATATATCCAATAAATTGTTATTATCCAAATTAGGGCTTGTTGAATAAAGTACAAATATTGCATTTATTATATCCTCCTAAATTCTTTTGCAAGCATTAATATGCTAAACAATTATATTATACTACAAAAAAAAATATTTTACAACTTTTTTTGACACAAGTTTTAGCTATGCTTAAAGTTTTATAGAATATTATTTTTGCACTGAAAAAAGCATATAATATTTCTAAAAATATTATATGCTTTTCTATTTCATACTATGAATTTAAAGTTTCTAAATCACGCATATTTAATGATATCTTTCCTTGTCCATCTATATCTGTAACTTTTACTTTTACTACGTCTCCAACGGCAAGCACATCTTCTACGTTTTGAATTCTTTTACTTGAAATTTTTGAAATGTGAAGAAGCCCCTCTTTGCCTCCTCCTAAATCTATAAAAGCTCCAAATTGTGCTATTTTAGTTACTGTACCTTCATAGATTTTTCCAACTTCTATTTCTCTTACAATATTTTCTATTATTTCTAATGCTCTATTTGCACTTTCTGTGCTTTCTGAGTATATATTAACTCTACCATTATCTTCTATATCAATTTTTACACCAGTTTCTTCAATTATTTTATTAATTGTTTTTCCGCCAGTTCCTATTACATCCTTTATTTTGTCTACATTTATTTTTGTAGAAACTATTTTTGGAGCATATTTAGAAAGTTCAGCTCTTGGCTCTTCAATTGCCTTTAAAATAATTTCATCTATGATATAATCTCTTGCTATTTTTGTTCTCTCAAAAGCTTGTCTAATTATTTCATAACTTAATCCATCGATTTTTATATCTACTTGAATTGCAGTTATTCCTTCTTTAGTTCCACCTACTTTAAAGTCCATATCTCCAAAGAAGTCTTCAATATCTTGAATATCTGTAAGTACAATATAGTTTTCTGGATTTTCCGGATCAGTAATTAATCCAGCTGAGATTCCTGCTACTGGTCTTTTTATTGGAACTCCTGCATCCATTAGTGCAAGTGTACTTCCACATATACTTGCTTGTGATGTAGAACCATTTGATTCTAAAACTTCTGATACCACTCTTATTGTATATGGGAATTCATCTTCTGAAGGAATTACAGGAACTAGTGCTTTTTCTGCTAAGGCTCCATGTCCTATTTCTCTTCTTCCAGGACCTTTTGATGGCCTTGCCTCTCCTACACTATATGAAGGGAAATTATATTGGTGCATATATCTTTTCTCTGTTTCAGTGTCTAAGCCATCTAGTATTTGTTCATCAGCTTTTGTTCCCAATGTTGCAATTGAAAGAACTTGAGTTTGTCCTCTTGAAAATAATGCACTTCCATGTGTTCTAGGTAAAAGCCCTACTTCTCCATAAAGTGGTCTTACTTCATCAATTTTCCTTCCATCTGGTCTTTTATGTTCTTTTAATATCATCTTTCTAACACATGATTTTTCTAGGTCATGCACAGCTGCATCGATATCAAATGCGTGTTCTTCTTCAGCTTTTTCTCCAAACATTTCTATCGCCAAGTTCTTAATTTCTTCTGCTATTTTGTCTACATTGTTGTTTCTTATTTCTTTATCTGTTTCTTGTACTCCTTCATACATTGCTGTTTCAAATTTTTCGCAAACAGATTGATAGAATTCTGAATCTACTGAAAAAGATTTATATTCAAATTTTGGTTTTCCAATTTCAGCTTTAATTTCTGAAATAAATTTGCATAGTTTTTTTATTTCAATATGTGCCTTTTCTATTGCTTCTAACATTATGTCATTTGGTATTTCATCTGCACCAGCCTCTATCATTGTAATTT
>USTA01000070.1 GCA_900557475.1 uncultured Clostridium sp.
TACAATTTTTCTAACATTTTCTAATACATCAGTTTCTATTCTTGCAGTAAATTGTGTATAATCCTTTTTCTTTCTACTTTTTACTATAAAATCTTCCATTTTAATAACTCACCTCAAATAAATTTTAATATAATAATTTTTGTATGAATATACTCATACATGAAACTATAGCTGAAATTATACTTGACTTATACTTGGGAAAATGATAAGATTAAAAACGAAAAGATAACAAAAGAAATGGAGAAAAAAATATGAAGTATGTAAAAAAAGAACAAGGAATTACATTAATTGCATTAGTTGTAACAATAATTCTACTTTTAATTTTATCAAGTTTAACAATTACAACAATTACAACAATTACACAAAACAATGGAATATTAATAAGAGCACAAGAGGCAATGAATAAAACGGAGGAAGCGAAAGATAAAGAAAACATAGAATTAAAGAAAGCTGAATTAGAGATTTTGTATAAAACATTACCTAAAGATGACGATGAAGATAAGAGTTTGAAAACATTTATTGCAAAATACAAAGTGGAAAGTGATGCTCAAACAATATCGTTTCCTATATATGGTACTAGTGAAAATTTGCTAATAGATTATGGCGATGGAACTCAAGAAAAAAAGGAAGGATATATAGCTAAAAACTCAATAAAACATACATATAGTTCTCGGTGGAGAATATGAAGTAAAAGTGACTGGTAAATGTTCTTCATTTACATATTTTGAGTTGCCAACAGATAATAATAAAATTATAGAGTTAGTACAATGGGGAACAGTTTTTAACAATATAACTTTTACAAACTGTATTAATTTAAGTGGAAACATTCCTTTACCAAGCACTAATACAATGAAAAATATTACCAATGTTTCTAGGATGTTTAAGAATACAACTATTACAGGCCAAATACCGCCATATCTTTTTTATGGTGGAGAAAATATACAACTTGCATATGAATGCTTTATGGGATGCAAAAATTTAGACAGTATAATTCCAAAAACGTTGTTTAAAGATTTGAAAAATCTTGAGCAAATTCATAATATGTTTTCAGATAGTGGTATTATAGGAAGTATACCAGAAGAATTATTCATAAATAACGGAAAACTTAATAGAGTTACTTATTTATTTTCTGGATGTAATGGCATAATTGGAAAAGTTCCAGGAAATTTATTTAGTAAAAATATAAATATAACATCTTTTAGAGGAGTATTTAGGGGCTGCAATATTACTAGTATAGATGATAATTTATTTTCTAATAATATATTGGCAACAGATTTTGTGAATGTATTTAGAGAATGCAAAAAATTAAAAAGTATACCTAATAATTTATTTACTAACAATGTTGAAGCGCTTCAATTTAATGATTGCTTTAGAGAATGTATATCACTAGAAACATTACCTAACAATTTGTTTGCAAACAACAATAAGGCAACAAATTTTACAGAAACATTTTATGGTTGCATTAATTTAGAAGGAAATGCAATGAATTTATGGGAAACGAATCTGAGTGTAGTAGGAAACCAATGTTTTTATAATTGCAAAAAATTGAAAAATTATAGTTCTATACCAACAGATTGGAAGTAAACAAAGGTTCTTGCTTGACAAATAGATTGGTTATATATTATTATTGAAAAAAGGAGAACGTATATGGATGACCAATTTTCAAGAACAGAATTAATGATAGGAAAAGAAAATATTGAAAAAATAAACAATTCTAAAGTAGTTGTATTTGGACTAGGAGGAGTAGGCTCTTATGTAGTAGAAGGACTTGCAAGGGCAGGGATTGGGAATTTTATATTAGTAGATAATGATATAATTTCAAATTCAAATATAAATAGACAGCTTATTGCTCTTCACTCTACTATTGGTATGTCTAAAGTTCACGCATGCAAAAACAGAATTTTAGATATAAATCCAAATGCAAAGGTAGAAGTATTAGCGGAATTTTTTGATAGAAATAGTGTGAATTTTTTAGATTCTTCTATAACTTATATTGCTGACTGTATAGATACTATTAGTAGCAAAATAGAATTGGTTCTAAGAGCAAATAATTTAAACATTCCTATTATTTCTTGTATGGGAACTGGAAATAAGTTAAATCCTGAAATGCTAGAGGTATCTGATATATATAAAACAAGTGTATGTCCTCTTGCAAAAGTAATGAGAAAAGAATTAAAAGCTAGAAACATAAAAAAATTAAAAGTAGTATATTCAAAAGAAGAGCCTATAAAAACAAATTATGAAGAAGAAGGAAAAAGAATTCCTGGAAGTATATCATTTGTCCCATCTGTTGCAGGGCTAATTATGGCTGGGGAGATTGTAAAAGATATCATATTTGCTAACTAAAAAAGAGAATTTATAATTGCTAAATACTAGAATATGTTATATAATTATAAAGATTAAAGGAGTTTATTAATGTTTGAATATGATGAAATACAAAAAGAAATAGAGCAATTAAAAGTTAGAGTCCATGACATTGGCTCTTCAATTTGTGCAGATAGTTTAGAAAACGAATTAAAATCTTTAGAAGAAGAAACTACGAGGCAAGAATTTTGGGAAGATACAACAAATTCTTCGAAAACATTAGCTAAAATTACGGAAATAAAGAAAAAACTAGGAGAATATAGAAGTGCAGAGTCTTCAATAAATACTATTTCCGAGATGATAGTACTTATTAAAGAAGAAAATGATGAAGATTTAGCAAAAGAAGTGATAAAGAATTTAAATGAAATTTCAAAAAAAGTAGATGAATTAGAGGTTTCTACTTTGCTTTCAAATAAATATGATGAAAATAATGCTATTATAACTATTCACCCAGGTGCTGGTGGTACTGAAGCTCAGGATTGGGCTGAAATGCTTTATAGAATGTACACAAGATGGTGTAACTCAAATGGATTTAAGGTAGAGGAATTAGACTATTTAGATGGGGAAGAAGCAGGCCTAAAAAGTGTTACATTTTTAGTAAGTGGAAAATTTGCATATGGCTATTTAAAAGGAGAACATGGAGTTCATAGATTGGTAAGAATTTCTCCATTTGATAGTGGAGGAAGAAGACATACATCTTTTGCTTCAGTAGAAGTTTTGCCAGAAATAAATGAAGATGAAGATATTTATATAAATCCAGATGATATAAAAATGGATGTATTTAGAGCATCAGGTGCTGGCGGGCAGCACATAAATAAAACTTCATCAGCTGTAAGACTTACACATATTCCAACAGGGATAGTAGTTGCGTGTCAAACAGAAAGAAGCCAATTTCAAAATAGAGATACTGCAATGAAAATGCTAAAATCTAAATTATTGGCACTAAAAGAGAAAGCTAATAAAGAAACAATTGATGACCTAAAGGGAATTCAAATGGAAATTGCTTGGGGAAGTCAAATCCGTTCATATGTATTTTGCCCATATACTTTAGTAAAAGATCATCGAACAAATTATGAAGTAGGAGATGTTCAAGGTGTTATGGATGGAAATTTAAATGGCTTTATATTTGCATATTTAAAGTTGAATCATTAAAATAGGCTTTACAAAAATATTACGTTGTGCTAATATATAATTGTAACTAACAAAGGAGGATTTATATGGAGAAGTATATTAGAAAATTAGGAAGAAATTCAATTATTTTTTCAATGTTATTAATTGTATTTGGCCTATTTATGTTTACAAAACCACTTGATACAATGAATGTACTAATGATTTTATTTGGAATATTGTTAGTTTTAAATGGATTAGTTCATTTAGTATCATATTTTTCAATTAAAAACGAATTTAGGTTCTTTAGTGGAGAACTAGCACAATCAATCATTTACATTATATTAGGATTTATTCTTATGTGTAACTATGATAAAATAAGTGGAATATTACCAATTATATTAGGTATTTGGATAATAGTAGAAAGCATATTTAAACTTCAAATATCTTTAAATATAAGGGATATTTATGATAGTCACTGGGGTATAATGCTTACAATGTCTATTATAACTGGGTTACTTGGAACAGTAATACTATTTAATCCATTTGATTCATTAGCCTTATTTTTAAGAGTAGCAGGAATAGTAATTATGATTGTAGAATTAATTTCAATATTTGAAGATATCTCAATCATATCAAGAGTTGGAAAGGCTGAAAAAATAGAAAAAGAACTTGAAAAAGAAGTAAAGAAAATGAAAAAAGATTTACAATAATAAAAAAAGTAGCATTAATTAAATAGTGCTACTTTTTCTGTTATATTCATAATATTATAGGTTCTATTTGTTCACCATTTAAAGCATATTCTATGGTTTTTAGGATATATCCTTCATCAAATACTAAAGACCTAGGTTTAGTTATAGGGTTATCTTGCCTAAATGGCACAAAATAGTAATTTCTTCCATTTAATAATGTACCAATATTACTAGCACTTCCACTTAATGCATCATTTGTAGATACAGCTATAATTAGTGGATTTTCATTTCTAAGATGAGACTTAGCAGCCATTGTTACAGGAGTATCTGTAATACCATTTGCGAGTTTAGCAATAGTGTTTCCTGTTGCAGGAGCAATAACCATTACATCTGTCATTTTCTTTGGACCAATTGGTTCTGCTCCTTGTATAGTATGGATAATTTTGTTTCCAGTAATATCCTCAATTTGAGCTATAAAATCATGTGCCTTCCCAAATTTAGTATCCATTTCATATGCATTAAAAGACATAATAGGAAGGACATTAGCTCCTTCATCAACAAGTTCTTTTATTTTAGGTATAGTTTTTGAAAATGTACAAAAAGAACCTGTTAAGGCAAATCCGATTTTTAAATTATTAAGTTTCATATACCTCCTCTCTTTAATATAATATGAATTTACATAAAGATAGGGGAATGAATTTTATAATTTCTTAGTAAAGTCGGCAAGGGGATTAGATTCAACAGCAGTTCTAACTTGGTCATTATCTACATGAGTATAAACTTCGGTTGTAGAAATGCTTTGGTGTCCCAAAAGTTCTTGAAGAGCCCTAATGTCAACTTCTCCATATTTATACATTAAAGTAGCAGCAGTATGTCTCAATTTATGTGTAGAATATTTAGTAGTATCAAGTCCAGCTTTAGAAAGCTCTTTAGATACAACATTTTCAACAGTACGTTTGCTTATACGTTGTTTATAACTACTTAAGAACAACGCTTTATCTGAATTTTTTGAATCTTTTTTTACACCTTCTTTGGGCCTAATAGCAATATATGCATTAATAGCATCAATACATGACTTATTTAAATAAATAGAACGTTCTTTATTTCCTTTACCAATAACGGTCATCTTTTGGTCATCAAATTTAATGTCCGATA
>USTA01000071.1 GCA_900557475.1 uncultured Clostridium sp.
TATCTAGGTAGTCTAACTTTCCTTCTGTTTTGGAAACAATTAATTTATCTATTTGTTCCCAAATACTATCATATTCACTAAATTTTATAAATAAATCTACTTCTGGCATTTCCTTTTCTAATTCTTCTTTATATCTTTCAACTAAGCAACCAGTAACAATTAAATACTTGCAATTTTCATTTTTGTATTCTGCCATTTCAAATATTGTATTTATAGCTTCTTCCTTTGCAGATTCTATAAAACCACATGTATTAACCACAATTATTTCTGCCATGCTTGGATCATTTACAATTTCATACTTATTTTTCAAGAATAACCCTATCATCATTTCTGTATCTACTAAATTTTTACTACAACCTAATGATACAAATCCTACTTTCATTATTTATCCTTCCTTGCCTCCTCTATCTCTTATGACTAAAAGTCCCTAAATTTTATATTTTATTTTTCTTCTTTTTTGCCAATTATATTATATATTTTATCGATTCCTTTAATTAATTTATCATATATTTTTTTGTCTATTTCGTTTTCACCATAATTTGCAATTTTATCTTTTATATCCAATATCTTATATCTATTTTTTGTTTTTGTTTCTCCATAGTCATTCATATAAAGTGGTATGTAGTCTACCCTATATATTGACATTTCATTTTTATCTACATCATAATATAACTCCAAATTTAGAATTATTTCTAAATTAGATATATCTGTTTGAAAATCCGAGGTATAATCTCCCAATGAATATGCTACTAAGCAATCTTTTCCATCCTTATTTTTTATAATCTCCATTTCTTGCAGAGCTGATGGATGTGATCCTATTATTATATCTGCTCCATTATCTACTAGAAATTGTGCTTGACTTTTTTGCTCTTCATTTGCATAATTTTTATTTACATCGCCCCAATGCATAAGTACTATACTAAAGTCTGCGTTTTCTTTTGCATATTCTAAATCTTTTTTTATAATATCTTCATTATAAATATTTACACCTTTTTTATTGTTATCATATGTATAACTTAAAAATGCTATTTTTGCATTTTTCTCTTCTTTAATTTTTACTCTATTACTTGATTCTTCTTCATAAATACCAATTGTCTCTATTCCTATTTCGTTTAGGTAATCTTTTGTATTAGCTAGACCTTCTTCTCCATCATCTAGTGCATGGTTATGTGCTAGTGTTACCATATTTATATTACTTTCTTTTATAGCATTTGCAAATACCTTTGTATCTTCTTTAATAGAAGTTTCATATGTTCCTAACACAAAATCTGCATCTTTAGTATATTTAGTTATATCAGAAAAAATATTAGTATACAATCCATTTTCATCCATACCATATTTTTTCATATTGCTCCCTAATAAAATATCTCCAACAGCTGATATTCTAATTATTGAATTTGATTTATAATTATTTAGTTCATCTATTTTCATCTCTGCAGATGTATAAATATCTTCCACATGGCTTTTTATTCTTTCTTTTTCTTCTGCTATTTTTTCCATTTCTTTTGAATGTAGAAATATGCTAATTCCAATACAACTAATAATTACACAAAGTAGTACTATTACTAAAATAATAAAACTTTTACTATTTATAGTCTTTATTATATTTAAATCATTCCTTGCTTTTCTTCTTCTCCTGTTTGGCATATTGTTCTATTTTCTCCTAAATTATACTACTCATAAAATTATACTATATTTACACAAGTTTTACAAGACATTAAAATTCAAAAAAAAGGGCTATGCCCTTTCTTACGCGTAAGAATATATATCTTTAAGCTACATGATCTTTTATGTAGTCTACAACATCACTTACAGTTACAACTTTTTCTGCATCATTGTCTGGAATTTCTATATCAAATTCCTCTTCTATTGCCATAATAAGTTCAACTATGTCTAATGAATCTGCTCCTAAGTCATCTAAGAAAGAAGCTTCCATTGTAATAGATGTTTCAGCTACACCTAATTGCTCAACTATAATTTTCTTTACTTTTTCAAAAATTTCTTCTGAACCCATGCAGTTCACCTCCCCTCACAATCTTCATTATTCATATCAATACAATAATACATTGCTAATAAAATGTCAAGTTTTTTCTAAAATTATTTTTCTTCATTTGCTAGAAAGTCTTTAATCTCCTGCATTTTAGCCTTATTTTTGTCTGATTCATAAGTTTTGGTCAAATGGTCGACTGCTTTATTTTTTACAAATTGTTCTGCTTGCTTTATTGTAAATTTAAACAATCTTTCATCACTACTTCCATGTGCTTTAACAACTGGTTTTTGAACACCTAGAAATAATGCTCCCCCATATTCCTTATAATCCATAACCTTTGAAAATCTTTTTATTGCTGGCAAACTTGGCAAACTTCCTATTTTACTCCATATATTATGCGTAAAGCTCTCTGTTAATGACTTTTTAACAAATTTTCCAAGACCTTCTACTGTTTTTAAAAATACATTTCCTGTAAATCCATCTGCTATTACAACATCAACTCCACCTAAAAAAGCTTCTCTTCCTTCTAAATTACCTATAAAATTAATATCTAAATCTTTTGAATACTTCTTTAATAATTTATATGAATCTTTTACTAAATCATTACCTTTTGTTTCTTCTGTTCCAATGTTTAAAAGCCCTATTTTAGGTGATTTTATTCCTAAAGTATTTTTCATATATATACTTGACATTTGAGCAAATTGTAGTAGATTAATTGGCTTACAATTTGTATTTGCACCACAATCCATAAGAACTAATCTACCATGGTATGCAGGAAGTATTCCTGCAAGTGCTGGCCTATCTACTCCTTTTATTCTGCCCACTAAAAGTGTTGCTCCTGTAAGTAATGCTCCTGAGTTTCCTGCTGAAATAAAGACATCTCCATAGCCTTCTTTTAATAACCTAAATCCTACTACCATAGATGAATCTTTTTTATTTTTTATAGCCTGAGTAGGTACATCTTCCATGTCTATTATTTCTGTTGCATTGTATACAGACAATCTTGGAGATATCTCTTTTAAGTCTTTTCCATAAAATTCTTTTACCTTTGTATTTATAATAGCTTCTTGCCCTACAAGAACTACTTCTGCCTCTACTTCATTTATCGCTTCAATAGCACCTCTTATATTTGCATCTGGAGCATTATCTCCACCCATAGCATCTAATAATATCCTCATGTTAAACCCTCTCTTTTGGAGAGTACTTTTATTTTAATTAGTATTCTCCTAGTAATTAATATGTTATTATAATATAACTTATATCCTTTAAAGTCAAGAATAGTTGGTCAGTTTTTATATTTTTGTTAATTCGTCAAAAAACCCTTCCTATAAATTAGAAAGGGTTTTGGTGAATATTATTGTAATTCAACTGTTGCTCCAGCTTCAGCGAATTTAGATTTCATTTCTTCTGCTTCTTCCTTAGCTACGTTTTCTTTAACTGTCTTAGGAGCTCCATCAACTAAATCTTTAGCTTCTTTTAATCCTAATCCTGTAATGTCTCTTACAACTTTTATAACTTGGATTTTGTTAGATCCAACATCTTTAAGTACTACATTGAAAGCACTCTTTTCTTCAGCAGCTGCTCCTGCTGCTCCACCTGCAACTGGTGCTGCAACCGCTGCTGCAGAAACACCATATTTTTCTTCAATTTTCTTTACTAAATCTGCTAACTCAACTACTGTTAAGCTATCGATTGATTCTAATATTTCATCAACTTTTGCCATTTTTAATTCCTCCTTATTAATTTTTGTGAAATTGGCTTTTCACTTTTAAATACTTATTTTAAACATTTTTAATTTTATAAATTTAGCAAGTAAAATTACGCATTTACTTCTGCATTTTCTACTTTTGCTTCTTCTGCCTTAGGAGCATCTCCTTCAGCTTCTTTCTTTATCTTAACTTGGTCAAGTGCAACTGCAACTTTTGCAATTGTTTGTAATAATGAACCAGCAAGTTTTGAAAGTAATTCTTCTCTTGATGGAAGTTGTGCTAAAGTAATTAATTCTTCTACTGTTTGTACTTTTCCATCAATTATTCCACCTTTAATTTTAAAGTTTTCATGTGATTTTGTAAATTTGTAAACTGTTTTTAAAGGTTGCAAATAATCTTCTTCAGCAGAAACCATAGCTGTTGGTCCCTCTAATACATCATCTAATCCAGATTCATTATTTGAATCTAATGCTCTTTTTATTATGTTATTTTTAATAACTTTTAATTCACCATTAGCCTCTCTAATTTCTTTTCTTAGTTTTGTATCATCTGAAACTGTTGTACCTCTATAATCTACTAAAAGTATTAATTTTGCATTTTTAATATGCTCTGATAATTCTTTAACTTTTGATTCCTTTAATGCTATTATATCTTTGTTTGCCATCTTTAATATTCACCTCCTAATACGATTTTATTTTTCATTCCATAAGAATGTAAAAATTCAACCTACATAGCCAAATCTTTGTCGAGGCTAAATAGGTTGAACATTTCCGATCATTCTACTTGCCTCGGTAGGACTTATTTTTTGCCTACTGTCTATGGCTATTATAAATTATTTTTGGTCTACATACAAACCAGGTCCCATTGTTGTAGCTATTGCTGTGCTCTTAATATATTGTCCTTTAGCTGCTGCTGGTTTTGCTTTTATAATTGCAGCAATAATTACATCATAGTTTTCTAGTAATTTTTCTGCACCAAATGAAACCTTTCCAAATCCTAAGTGAATAATATTATTTTTATCTAATCTATATTCAACTTTTCCTGATTTAATTTCATTAATTGCTTTTGTAACATCCATTGTTACTGTTCCTGATTTAGGGTTTGGCATTAATCCTTTTGGTCCTAATACTTTACCTAATCTACCTACAACACCCATCATATCTGGTGTTGCAACAACAACATCATAATCGAACCAGTTTTCTTTTTGAATTTTTGGTATCAATTCTTCTCCACCTACAAAGTCTGCTCCTGCTGCTTTTGCTTCTTCAGCCTTTGGACCTTTAGCAAATACAAGAACTCTTTGTGTTTTTCCTGTTCCATTTGGAAGAACTACTGTTCCTCTTACTTGTTGATCAGCATGTTTTGAATCTACACCTAATTTAACATGTAATTCAACAGTTTGGTCGAATTTTGTTTTAGGCATTTTTTCAATTATTTCAATTGCTTCTTTTGCTGAATATAACTTCTTTGAGTCAACAAGTTTTGCACTTTCGTTATATCTCTTTCCTCTCTTCATTTTTACCTCCTTTGGTATTATCGAGATTGAAAATCTCTCCCAATTTTTTATTATTCTTCTACTGTTACGCCCATTGAACGTGC
>USTA01000072.1 GCA_900557475.1 uncultured Clostridium sp.
GAGCAAGGACCGATAAAAGTATTTGCATTTAGAAGAGAGTTAGAAGAAAAAATGAAAGAACTTAATATGAATCCTTCATACAGTACAAGAGATTTAAATGTAGGTTTTTCTGGTGGAGAGAAAAAGAAAAATGAAATATTGCAAATGCTTATGCTAAAACCTAAACTTGCCATATTAGATGAAACTGATTCTGGACTTGATGTTGATGCAATTAAAACTGTTTCAGAAGGAATAAATATGTATAAAACAGAGGAAAATTCAGTTTTGATAATTACACATTCAAGTAAAATTTTGCAAAGTTTAAAAGTTGATTATGTGCATATTTTAGTTGGAGGAAAAATTGTGAAAACAGGAGATTATAGTTTAGTTAAAGAAATAGAGCAAGAAGGATATGAAAAATATAAAAATTTATAATTGATATTTTTAAACTTTATTATTAGAGAGGAATATAAAATGTCTAAAACAGTAATAGATGAAATAACAAGAAACATATATGACATAAAAAACGAAGATGAATATAGCTATAAAACTGTTGGGCTTACAGAAGAAGTAATTAGGGAAATATCTAAAAAGAAAGATGAGCCAGAGTGGATGCTAAATATAAGGCTTAAAGCTCTAGAAGAATATAATGAGTTAAAAATGCCTACATGGGGACCAGATTTAAGCGAATTAGATATGAGCAAAATTGCTACATATGTAAAACCAAAAACAGATATGAAAAAATCTTGGGATGATGTACCAGATGACATAAAAAAGACTTTTGATGCATTAGGAATACCAGAGGCAGAAAGAGAGTCTTTAGCAGGAGTAGGGGCACAGTACGATTCGGAAATTGTGTATCATAGCATAAAAGAGGACCTAGTAAAGCAAGGTGTAATTTATACAGACTTTGATGATGCTGTAAAAAAGTATCCAGAGCTAGTAAAGCAATACTTTACTAAATGTGTGCCTATCGTAGACCACAAATTTATAGCACTTCATTATGCGGTTTGGTCAGGAGGGTCTTTTGTTTATGTACCTAAAGGAGTAAATGTAGAAATACCACTTCAATCATATTTTAGATTAAATGCACCAGGTGCGGGGCAGTTTGAGCATACTCTTATTATTGTAGATGAAGGTGCTGCACTTCAATTTATTGAAGGATGTTCAGCTCCAAAATATAATGAAATAAATTTACATGCAGGATGTGTAGAACTATTTGTTAAGGACAATGCATTTTTAAGATACTCAACAATTGAAAATTGGTCAAAAAATATGATGAACCTGAATACTAAAAAAGCAATTGTAGGCGCAAACGGAAAAATTGAGTGGGTTACAGGATCTTTTGGTTCTAAAATTTCAATGCTTTATCCAATGAGTATATTAAATGGAGATAATGCTAAATGTGAATTTACAGGTATATCTTTTGCAGGAAAAGGGCAAAATTTAGATACAGGACTAAAAATTGTACATAATGCAAAAAATACATCATCTGTGGTTAATTCAAAATCAATTTCGAAAGATGGAGGCATTTGTACATTTAGAAGTAGTATAAAAGTAAGACCAATAGCTAAAAATTCTAAAGTTACAGTATCTTGTGAATCATTAATGTTAGATAGTAAATCTAAATCAGATACAATACCAGTAAATGATGTAGAAACCGATGAGGTGGAATTTTCACATGAGGCAAAAATAGGAAAAATTTCAGATGAAACAATTTTCTATCTTATGACAAGAGGTATTAGTGAGGAAGAAGCAAAAGCAATGATTGTTAGGGGGTTTGCAAATCCAATATCAAAAGAATTACCTTTGGAATATGCGGCAGAAATGAATAACTTAATTAATTTGGAGCTAGAAGGGAGTATTGGATAGTGGAAAAATATGTGTTAAATGAAACTCCTATAAGAACTGCAAGAAATTTTGGGATAAATCATGTAGAAGTAGATGTAGAAATTCCGGAATACAAAACATTTGAAAATGTAAATATATATGCAGATTTAAGTAAAGTAAATGTGATTCATAATATAGTAAAAGAGAAATATACAAGTAGAATTGGCTTAGAATCATTAAAAAATGAAGAAATAAAAATTATTGTACCAGAAAATACTTATTTAGAAGAACCTATAAAATTAGAGTTTGATATAGATGAGGATAATGAGTATTTAAGTGAAAACATAGATATTTTAGTAAAAGAAAATTCTAATGTAAAATTCGAATTTATATATACAGGAACAGGATTTCATAACGGAAAAATAAAATATGTAATCGAGAAACAGTCAAAAGTAAAAAATACAATTGCAAATTTGATTGAAGATGGAGAAAGTTTTATTGAAGTAGAAAATAGCTTGGAAGAAGAATCTAAATTAAATACTACATGGATAGAAATTGGAGGAAAAGACAAAATTTCGAACTATTACACAAAATTAATAGGAAATTTTTCAAAAAATGAATTAAATGTAGTGTATTTAGGTAAAGAAAATGACATAATTGACATAAACTATAATATGGAGGCATATGGAAAAAGGACAGAAGAAGTTATAAATGTGCAAGGTGCAATTACAGATAATGTAAAAAAGAATTTCAAAGGAACTATTGATTTTAAGGAAGGTGCAACTAAATCTGTTGGTAAAGAAAACGAGAATTGTATGCTACTATCTCCAAATGCAAAGTCAAAGTCACTTCCAATGCTACTTTGCCATGAAGAAGATGTAGTAGGTGAACATGGAGTATCATCAGGGAAAATAGATGAAAATAAACTATTTTATATAATGACAAAAGGAATATCATATAATGACGCTAAAAAGTTAATTATAAAAGCTAATTTCTATGAAATATTAAATAATGTTAAAAATGAAGAAATAAAAAAAATTATCGATAAAAAGATAGACGAAATATAGAAAATAAAATGGAAGGAGAATGAGATTTTAATAATCTATAAATAAGATGGATATAAAAAAAGATTTTCCAATTTTAAAAAATACCAATATGGTATATTTAGACAGTGGGGCAACAACACAAAAACCAGAAAAAGTTTTAAATGCTATAAGTGAATACTACGAAAAATCTAATGCAAATCCGCATAGAGGAGCATATGATTTAAGCATAGAAGCTACTAGATTATATGATGAAGCAAGAGAAAAAGTAGCGAAATTTATAAACTCTAATGACGAAAAACAGATAGTATTTACAAGAAATGCAACAGAAAGTTTAAACTTAATAGCATACTGCTATGGTTTAGAGAATTTAAAAAAGGATGATAAAGTTCTACTTTCAATAATGGAACATCATTCTAATTTAGTTCCTTGGCAATATGTTTCCAAAAAAACAGGTGCACAGATAGAATATATGTACACAAATAAAGAAGGAAAGTTAGACGAAAAAGAACTAGAAAAAATTACGGAAGGCGTAAAAATTGTTGCTATTACTCAAGTATCAAATGTATTAGGAACAATAAATAATGTAAAAGAAATAATAAAAAGAGCACACGAAATAGGAGCAATTGTTGTAGTTGATGCATCTCAAAGTGTACCACATATGAAAGTAGATGTTAAAGATTTAGATGCAGACTTTTTAGTATTTTCAGGCCATAAAATGTTAGCACCGCTTGGAATTGGTGTTTTATATGGAAAGAAAAAATTATTAAATGATACGAAACCATTTTTATTTGGTGGAGACATGATAGAATATGTATATGAAGAAGAAACCACTTTTGCAGAAGTACCAACAAAATTTGAAGCAGGAACTCAAAATGTAGAAGGTGCTATTGGACTAAAAGCCGCAATAGAGTATCTAGAAGATATAGGAATGGAAAATGTTGAAAAAATAGAAAAAGACATTTTAGAATACGCTTTAGAAAAATTACAAGAACTAGATTTTATAGAAATATATGGACCAAAGAATATAGAAGAACATGCAAGTGTAATATCATTTAATATAAAAGGAATCCATCCACATGATGTAGCAACTGTATTAAACAATAATGGAGTTTGCATAAGATCCGGAAATCATTGTGCACAGCCACTTCTTAGATATATGGGAATTGACTCGACTTGTAGAGCAAGTTTTTATATTTATAACACAAAAGAAGATGTGGATAAATTAATAGAAGCATTATATAAAACAAAAGAAATGTTTGCTAAATGGATGTAGTTTTCATCTAATATGATGAGAAAGGAAGAAAAAATGGAAGATTTAGAATCAGTTTATACTGATATTATAATGGAACAAAGTATGGCAACATATAATAAGCATAAATTAGAAGAAAAAGATAAAGAAGAACATGGTCACAATCCAAGCTGTGGAGATGATATTACTTTGGAAATAAAATATGATGGAAATAGAATAAAAGATTTAGCATTTACTGGGCATGGATGTGCAATATCACAGGCATCAACCTCGATTATGATAGACTTATTAAAAGGAAAAACAAAAGAAGAAGCATTAAAACTTATTGAAACTTTTACAAAAATGATAAAAAGAGAAGAAGTAAAAGAAGAAGATTTAGAACTGTTAGAAGATGCAAATGCTTTAAAAAATATTTCAAATATGCCAGCAAGAGTAAAATGCGCAGAACTCGCATGGTATACGATGAAGGAATTATTAAAATAGATATATAAGTTATATGAGTAGGGTTTATAAATTATTAAACTATATTAACAATTTAGAGGCTCTACTTATTTTTATTAATAATTAACCTTTTGTTTTAGTGTGTGCAGAAATTTGTGAATAATATGTAAAAAAAGCCTACAAAATCATTGATTAGTATAAAAAATATGATATAATACTAACTATATTAATAAAAAATTTGCCAATATAGCTCAGTTGGTAGAGCAACGGATTCGTAACCCGTAGGTCAGCAGTTCAATTCTGCTTATTGGCTCCAATTTTTACTCCCACGAAGTGGAATACAGAATCAATGGAAACATTGATTTTTAAGTTTTTATATGGTATAAACTGTATGAGTAGTTATCAAGAAACTTTTGAATCCTTGAGACATTTTAATATTATAGAAGGGAGGAAAAAATTATATGGAGAAATCAAACCAAAATGAAGAACCTAAAATACTTGTTTCAAAAGTACAACATATTTTAGAATGGACTAAAACAAAAATATATTTAGATGCTAATTCAGATAAAGCTAAAAATAGAATTGTACGAAGAGGCGAAGTTTATAAATGTAACTTTGGTATTGGTATAGGTTCGGAAATGCAAAAGGAAAGACCTTGTGTAATAATTCAAAGTGATGTAGGAAATATAAATTCAAGTAATGTTATAGTA
>USTA01000073.1 GCA_900557475.1 uncultured Clostridium sp.
ATATAAATTGTTTACAATCAAACCCCTGGAAGATTGTTCCTTTTATATTAGATATAATTTTAGTTATATTCTTAATTTCATATTTTGTTAAGATGACTAAAAAATCTAGAGTATGGCAATTACTTAAAGGAATTGCACTACTTATAGTGATAACATTTATAAGTAATCTGCTAGACTTAAAGATTTTATATTTCATACTAACATCATTTATGAGTTATGGAGTAATTGCACTTTTAATTATCTTTCAGCCAGAACTTAGAAGAGCAATAGAGCAATTGGGTTCTAGTACATTTTCAAGAATGTTTGGTATAGATAGAAGCATTAGAGATAAAACAAAAGAAGATATATATAAAGTAGCAATTGCAGTAGAAGAACTTGCAAAAACAAAAACAGGAGCACTAATTGTATTTGAAAGAGATATAAAAATTCAGGATATAATAGAAACAGGAATAAAAATGGATGCTGAAATATCCCCTCAAGTATTAGTTAATATCTTTGTTCCAAAAACACCACTTCATGATGGTGCAGTAGTAATAAGTAACAATAAAATTATGGCAGCAGCATGTATATTACCACTTACAAGTGATAAAGATGTGGCAAGAGAGTTAGGAACTAGACATAGAGCTGCAATAGGAATTTCAAAAGAATCAGATTCAATTGCAGTTGTAGTATCTGAAGAAACAGGTAAAATATCAATTGCAAAAGATGGAACATTAATTGCAGATGTTAAAGAGGATGCCCTAAAAAGGATACTAATAAAAAACTTAGTAACAGCTAGATTTGGTACAGAACAAAAACAAGATAGATTTAGTAAGATGAAAGAAAAGTTACAACAGAAAAAAATAATAAATAAAAAACAATAAAGAAATAAAGAGCCAAAAGAATTTAAAAATTTTTAAGCTCTTTATTTATATTATGACTGGAGAAGATATGAGAAATATTAAACTAACAATAGAATATGATGGAAAAGACTGGGGTGGCTGGCAAAAGCAACCAAACAAATTAAATATACAAGGTGAAATAGAAAGAGCAATTGAACTTGTTACTGGCGAAAAAGTAGAGCTTATTGCATCAGGAAGAACTGATGCAGGAGTGCACGCACTTGGACAAGTGGCAAATTTTAAAATTAACAAAGAAATTCCAATAGAAAAGATACCATATGCACTAAATTCACAATTAAAAAAGTCAATTATAATAAAGTCGGCAGAAGAAGTGGATGAAGATTTTCATAGCAGATATAAGTGTAAAAGAAAAACATATAGGTATTTAATAAATAATTCTGAGCAAGGAAGTGCTGTGTATAGAAATTTACAATATCATTTTGATAAAAAATTAGATGAAAATAAAATGAACGAAGCAGCACAATATTTAGTAGGAACTCATGACTTTAAATCCTTTAAAGCAAGTGGAACCAGTAGTAAAAGTAGCGTTAGAACGATATATAATGCAAATGTTAAAAGAGATGGTGAATTAATTATAATAGAGCTTACTGGAAACGGTTTTTTATATAATATGGTTAGAATAATTGCTGGAACATTAGTTGATGTAGGAGTAAATAAAACTGAGCCAGATAAAATAAAAGAAATACTAGAGAAAAAGGACAGACTCTTAGCAGGCAAAACCTTGCCACCAATGGGACTTTATTTAGTAAATGTAAATTATGAAGAGTAATAATTAAGTATAAATGTGCTAATTTAATATATTTTTAGATAAAGGGAAAAACAATAGTAACATAAAGCCTATATTTACATAAAATATAGAAGGGGATAAAAATGAATACAATATTATTTTTGTTTATATTTCCAATATCAGTAATAATATTTTCAGTAGCATTACAAAAAATATTAAAAAAACCTTTTCTAGTTGCAGCAATTATTTTTGCAATATTTCTAATTATAACATTTACTATATATGGATCATCGTTTTTAATTTATGCATTTATATATGGACTAATATCACTTATAACAGCTGATATTACTTGTGTACTAGAACAAGTTTCAAATAGAACAATTCAAATAAATGTAATAGAAAATGAAGAAAATAATACCTGTAATAGATGTGCAATGTGCAAAAATAGGAACTGTGAAGAAACTAGAGATGATTACAATTATAATGACTATAATTTAGAAAATAATAGTGATGCTTGCAAAATTTGTTGTTGCCAAAAACAGTATAGAAGATGTTTAAGAGGAAAATAAAATATAAAAAATTCAAATGCACTTTTTAGTGTATTTGAATTTTTTTACATACATTTATTAAAACGATATAATTTTTAAATTAATAAAAATACATAAATAGCTATTTTAATTCTACAATGGTAACACCATAATCACCTTCTCCGAAACCTGCAATTCTATATGAACTAACATATTTAGATTTTTTCAAATATTTGTGAATCTCTTCTCGTAATTTTCCTGTTCCCTTACCATGAACTACTCTTACTTGATGAAGATGTGCCATCGTGCAATTGTCCAAATATTTATCCAATTCCTGAACTGCATTGAAGGCTGTTTCACCTATAAGATTTATTTCAGAAGAAGTATTCATAGACTTTGAGTTTTGTACATGTGTAGTAGATTTTTTATTAGGTTTTATAGTCTCTTGATTGTTTAGTTTTAATAATACACTTAAATCTAAACTAGAATTAGGAGATGTTTCTTTGATTTTTGAGTTCAATGAATTTCTTAATTCATTTGCTTTTTTTAAATTACCTTTTTCTAGTTTGGTTAACTCATTAATAATTTCATTTGCTTCTTCTTTTGCATTAAGCAAAATAGTTCGAGCCTCATTTTTTACTTTTTCTAGCTTTTGCTCTTCTTTTTCTAATTTGCTAGAGGCTTCTTTTTCTAATGATTTACGTAAAAGTTCTACTTGATTTAAATTCTTACTATGTTCTTCCTTTATTTTTTCAATAGCAATTCTATCATCATAAATTTCCTTCATTAATGTTTCAATATCAGTAGCAGGTTTTTCAATTAAAGATGAAGCTCTATCCAAAATCTTAGTATCAAGCCCTAAACGTTTGCTTATAGAAAAAGCGTAACTTTTGCCAGGTATGCCTATTAATAATTTATATGTAGGGGTTAAATTTTCTATGTCAAATTCACAACTAGCATTTTCATAAGAATCATGTGTAATACAATAATTTTTAATTTCTTGGTAATGTGTTGTTGCAATTGTAAAAGCACCTTTATTATGGAAATATTCAAGAAGTGCAATAGCCAAAGTTGCACCTTGAGCAGGGTCGGTTCCAGAACCTAGCTCATCAACTAAAACTAAACTTTTTGAAGTAACTTTTTTAGTAATTTCTATAATATTAATCATATGACTAGAAAAAGTACTAAGTGATTCCTCTATACTTTGGCTATCACCAATATCTACAAAAATATTATCAAAGACTTTTACTTTACTACCATCTAAAGCAGGAATATATAAACCAGATTGAGCCATTGCACATATAATACCAACAGTTTTTAATGTAACAGTCTTTCCACCAGTATTAGGTCCAGTTATAACTAAAGTTGTAAAATCCTTTCCTACATATATATTATTAGGAATTGCCTTAGTTTTTTCAATTAGGGGATGCTTGGCAAAGCGTAAATTTACTTCATCAGCTAATATAGGTAAAGAAGCATCCATATCAATAGCAAGTTTAGCTTTAGCATTTATAAAATCAAGTTTAGAAATTAAGTCTAAATCTCTTTTTAGATATGTACTAATAGGTTTAAGTAAATTAGTAAGCATAGCTAAAATGCGTTCAATTTCTTTTGTCTCTTCAATTGTTAGATTATTAATTTTATTGTTAATTTCAAAAATGCTTAAAGGCTCTATATACACAGTAGATCCACTAGCAGATGTATCATGAATAAAACCTTTAACAAAACTTCTATATTCCTCTTTAACAGGAATTACAAATCTATTATCTCTAATTGTAATAACAGCATCCATAATGTATTTAGAATATGAAGATGAATGAATAAGTGTATTTAACCTGTTTTTAATATCTATTTCAAGAGACTTTTTAGATTTTCTAATAGAGCTAAGCTTTAAAGATGCATTATCTGAAATTAAATCTTCTGCTAAGATAGATTTATTAATTTTTTCTTCAACATCTTTATTAGAATATAAATATGAAAAGTATGGTTCAAGTGCTGCAAAAGTAGTATTCGGTAAATCTTCTTTAGCTACATCATTAGCATAGAAGTAATTATTAAGTTCTCTAGCACACCTTAAAACTTTAGCAAGCTCAATAAGTCCTTTAGAAGTAAGAGGCAGGCTTCCTGCTAAAGTTTTTAAATAAATAGAAACATCAGAAATTTCAGAAATAGGAAAAGAGCCCTTTTCATGAGATAAATTTACTGCTTCGGTTGTTTCATTAAGCATTGACTGAACTTGCAACGAATTTGTAGATGGTTCTAAATTAAGAGCAAGTTTTTTACCTTCGAAAGATGTAGTAAAAGTTGCAAGTTTTTCGGTTATATATTTAAAATCTAATTTATCTAAATTCATGTAAGATGTTCCTCCTTTATAAAGATACAATTATTATAAAGGAAAAAAGGCTAAAATTCAAGGGATTTATGCATAAAGAGTTACATAAGAAGTAGTATGTCAATCATTTTTGAAAATGTCCTAAAATTTTTTAAACATTAGCACTAATTTTTAATAGAATTAGTGCTAAATTTTAAAATTTAAGAAACACTTTTTAATAGATTTTTTTGCTTTTCAACAAAATTATCAAAATATGACTGTTTCCATGGATGAGTAATTGGTGGAATATATATTTTTTTAGGTTTTGCTTCCACTATCTCATCAAAGTTTTCAGACAATGCTTGCACTTCTGGAATCTCTTTTAAAGCAAATACAGTATCATTAACCGTTGCATATAATTTATTGTCAAAGGATTTAATTACAACACAACTAGTACCTCTATTAAAATATATTGGAGTATTTAGGCGATTAACTAAACTGTAATATTTGTTATTAAATTTTATTGAGTGTCCACTGTCAATTTTTCTTTTTGTTAAAACAGCTAAAATTAAATTGATTTTTTTCTCATCAGGTTGCTTTTCAAATACAGATTTGGTATCATTAATACACAA
>USTA01000074.1 GCA_900557475.1 uncultured Clostridium sp.
CTATATGATTTTCCGTTTATGATTTGTAAGTTAAATAGTTGTAGTAGCAAAATTATTCCTATTATGTACACAGTAGCAATTAATATATTATATCTTATCTTGCTTTCTTGCTTTTGCTCCATTATCCCTCCAATTTTTACTTTTAAAAATATCTTGTTAAAATCTTTTTGCCTTTAAATGAATCTTCTATATAATATCCCACTTTTTTTATTCCTGGATATAAAATGATTATTAACAAGCTATTGAATATTATTTCTACAAAAAGTGTTAAACTAAAACTCAATAATTCAAAATTTGCTCCTGTGCTAAAAATCTTTAATGCATATATCGAGGTTTCAAATAATAGAGTCGCTCCTGCTGACATTAATATTATGGTAAATCTACTATCTTTTGAAAAGTTTTTATCAAAATATTCTCCAAGCAAACCTATTATCCCCAATAATACTGAGCTAACTCCAATTAAAGAACCTATTGATAAATCTATTATTAGTCCAAATATTATTCCTAAAATTCCTCCAACTTTGTTTCCCACAAATAATCCAAGAAATAAGGCATAAACCGCAAATAGATTTGGCATTATTCCTCCTATATTGAACCAAGAAAATATATTTGCTTGAAAAAAATATAATATAAAAAATATTAATAATGTTATTAAAATAGCTTTAAATTTTCTCAATTTTCTTCTCCTATTTTTCTGTTATTACTAAAACCGTTTCTAATTTTCTAAAATCTGTTGATAATTCTATTTCTGCATATCTATCGGCTTCATTTTTGGTATTTATAATATTTTTTATATGTCCAATCAAAATTCCTTTAGGATATATGCCACCCAGCCCTGATGTTACAACTTCATCTCCCTGAAGTATTGTACTATCTGCTGGGATATATGTTGCTTTTAATTTCTTTTCACTATTTAATGTTCCTTTTAAAACTACACTTTCATCCACATTTGCTATATTTGCACTAACATTACTTGATATGTCTATTATCGTTTGTACAGTAGCAGTATTCTTAGTTACTGCTACAACATATCCTACAAGTCCAGATTCTGATATAACTGGCATATTTTCTGCAATACCATCATTACTACCAACATTTATTATCAATAGTTTTTCATAATTACTTAAGCTTCTTTCTATTACATAGCCTGGAACTGTTGTATACTGAGAATATTTATCTTTCAAATTTACATATTCTTTTAATGTATTATTCTCTGATTTTAATATTTCTAGTTCTCTTACTTGTTCCTGAAGCTTTGTGTTTTGCTCTTTTAATTTTGTATTCTCTTCTTTTAAACTTTCCATATCGCTAAGCTGCTGATCATTTCCAGTTATTTTTTCTTTTATGTATATTAAACCATTTTGCATGGGAATAAACATTTTTCCGATTGTATCTCTTACAAATGTTAGATTCCCTGTGCTTATATTTGAAACAATCACCACTACTATAAGTATAACTGTTGTAATAATAATTCCTATTATTCCAGATTTATTTTTCATATACAATCTTCTTACATTTAACCTGTAAGAGCTCCTTCCCTTTTCTAATATGTTTTTTCCGAATTCATTAATACTCCTTTTAGGCTTTCGATATTTTCCAAAACTTTTCCTGCACCAATTGCCACACATTCTAGTGGAGCATCTGCTACAAATGTTTGAACTCCCGTCTTCTTAGCTATTAAGCTATCAAGATTTCTTATCTGTGCTCCTCCACCTGCTAAATAAATTCCATTTATTATTATATCTGAAGCAAGCTCTGGAGGTGTATTAGAAAGTGTTCCTATTATTGCTTCTATGATTTCACTTATCGGCTTTTTCATTGCTTCTTCTATATCTTTTGAAGATACTTCTATGGTTTTTGGAAGCCCTGTATCTAAGTCTCTTCCTCTTATTTGCTTACTTATTTCTGATACAAGTGGAAGTGCACATCCTAATTCTATTTTTAAATTTTCTGCTGCTGATAAACCTATTGCAATTCCCTTTTTTCTTTTTAAATATTCTACTATACTTTCGTCAATCTCATTTCCAGCAACTTTTACTGATGTACTTGCTACTATTCCTCCAAGAGAAATTACTGCAACTTCCGTTGTTCCTCCACCTATATCTATTATCATATGTCCATTTGCTTCTTTTACATTTAGCCCTGCTCCAATTGCTGCTGCCATTGGTTCTTGAATTAAATAAACTTCTCTTGCATTTGCTTGCAAAAATGCCTCTTCTATTGCCTTTCTTTCTACTTCTGTTATTCCAGAAGGAACTCCCACAACTACTCTTGGCTTTCCAGCATTATATTTTTGACAAACTTTTCTTAACATATTTTTTAGCATAAGCTGTGTAGCAGTAAAATCGGCAATAACACCATCTTGCATTGGTCTTACTGCTTTTATGTTTTCTGGTGTTCTTCCTAGCATATCTCTAGCTTCTTTTCCTGTTGCTACAATTTCGCCATTTATCTTATCTAATGCTACAACTGATGGTTCTCTTAAAACAATACCTTTTCCCTTTAGAGCAATTAATATATTTGCAGTTCCTAAGTCCATTCCGATATCTTTTGAATTAAAGTCAAATAGTTTCATACGAATTCTTCCTCTCTATAATTTAATATGCTTTTGTAATTTCCGTCTCCAATTATAACATGGTCTAAAAAATTTACTCCAAGAATATTTGAACATTCTTTTATTCTCTTTGTAAATTCTATATCTGCCATACTTGGAGATGAATCTCCACTTGGATGATTATGTACTATTATAAATTTACTAGCCGCTACTTTTATTATCTCTTGCATTATTTGCACAGGTTCTATTCTAACTTCTTTTGTGTCTCCTTCTTTCAAGTCCAAAATCTGTGTTATTTTATTTTTAGTATTCAATATTATCACTTTTATTATTTCACATTTTTTGTGTCTTAATTCATTCATAAGTAAATTTGCTACATCTTTAGTTGATTTTATTTGCATATTTAAGTTATTTACTGGTAAGTTTATTCTATTTGCTAGTTCACATATTGCTTGTATTTGAAGTGCTTTTACTGTTCCAATTCCTTTTATTTTCTTCAAATCTGATACAGCTATATTTTGAAGCTTATTTATGTTTTCTGCAAGTAATAACACTCTATTTGCTAAGTCTAATGATGTTTCTTCTTTTGTTCCAGTTTTTATTATAATTGCCAGTAGTTCCGCATTTGATAACTTTTTAGGTCCATACATTTGTAATTTTTCGTATGGTCTTTCTCCTTCTGGTAATTCTTTCATTTTTAGTGGCATAAAAATTCCTTTCTGCCCCCCAATTTTAAAACTTTTTATATATAAATATTGCTATGATTATTCCTACAATGCTTGCTACATTTATGTCAAATGTTAATGCAAAAGTCAAATTCGCTACCCCTAAGTTTAATACTATTGGCGAAGCTATTCCGAATGATTTTCCATAGCTAAGCCAATTAAGCCAGCTAACTCCTGCTGTTAATTGTCCTATTAGTCCCCCTATAACTATTCCACATAATAAAAAAATTATTAGTACAAACATACTTTTATCTTTTGCTGCCATTTATTACCTCCATTTTCTCTTACGGAAATTTATAATTAACATTTGTATTATATATTTTTTTCCTATTATTTTCAAGGTATTTTATGTAAAAAGTATTTCTTTTTTTGAAATTATATGTTATATTATTATATACGATTATTTTGGAGGAATTTATGAAATTTGAAAAAGTAAGTGAATATAAATTAAGAATTACTCTATCTACTGATGAACTTCCTGGAAGTGAATCAGATTTAGATAATTTTATGTCTGATCCTTCTTTTGCTAGAGAATCCATTTTAGATTTCTTACAAAAAGCCGAAGAAGAAGTTAATTTCCATGTAGGAAACAGTAAAGTTAGAGTAGATGCAATTAGTGATATTAATGGCAATTATACTTTTACAGTCACAAAACTAATACCTAAAAACAAAAAAATTTCTAAAGTTAAGCCTGTTAAAGTACCTGCTAAAAATGACGCTAATTACATTGTTTATTCTTTTACAGATTTAGAACACTTTATAAGTTTGTGCTCTTTTTTAAAAGTTCAAAAGATATCTTCTATACGTAGCTTTTCTAAAGAATCCGAACTTTATAAATTAAAGGATAATTATTATTTGATTTTCAGTGAAATTAATAATAATTATAAATATATTGCACAAGTCTATTCATTAGCTCCCGAATTTGGTACATATGTAACTAGTAATCCTATAACTTGTACTATGATAAAAGAAAAGGGAACTTTAATAATAAAAAATAATGCTGTACAAATCTGTCAAAAAAATTTTAAGAACTAAGAATATAAGAAGCGTTTAGACTAACTAATACGTTAGTTTAAACGCTCCTTATATAGTAAAATGCTCTATCCATTGATGTTTAGCTATCTCATCTATCGGCAATCAGATCTACTTTTTTAATATATTTAATCTATTATTTCTAAACCTGCAAATTTTGCCATTAGTCTCTTATGTCCAAACTTCTCGAACTCTATATCTACTTTTATATCATCCGCTTCTTGTTCTAACTTTGTAATTGTACCTTTACCAAATCTTTTATGAAATACATTTTGTCCTACTTTATATTTAGATAAATCCTCTGTATTAGTAGCTTTTTTATTTTCCAAATTTTTAAGAAAACTTTCTGCACTTCTAAATTGGAATCCCGATTTATTTTCTGTTTTTAGAGCTTCACTATCTACTTTATATGTTGTTACTTTTGATTCTTGCATTCTATTATTTTTATATCTCCATTCAAATGGACTATCTGCAAATTTATTATCTTCCTCATCTTTATCCTGCATTGCTTCATTGTATCCATCAAGAAGCTCACTAGGTATTTCTTTTATAAATCTAGATGGCGGATTATAACTTGTTGAACCAAAGATTGTTCTCCTTTTTGCAAATGTCATATATAAATTTTGCTTTGCTCTAGTAATTCCAACATAAAATAGTCTTCTTTCTTCTTCAACATCTTCTGGATTATCCATTGATTTATGTCCTGGAAAAATTCCTTCCTCCATTCCAACTAAAAATACTACTGGATATTCTAATCCCTTTGCACTGTGAAGGGTCAT
>USTA01000075.1 GCA_900557475.1 uncultured Clostridium sp.
CCTGCAATATAGACAAGTAAATCTTTTGGCGTTCCTGGAATTATAAATAATATTAGCATTATCCATTCTACTTTTTGAGGATTTTGAAATATTTTGCTATTTTCTATTTTCTTTACCTGTTCTTGGTTGCAAAAACTATATACAAATTTTCTTCCAAATTTTCTTACTGCAAAAAATATAAGACTAGATATAATAAATGCAGATACAGTTACAAATATAGCTCCTCCGACAGTCCCATAACACATACCAGCTAAAATTTCTATTGGTTCTCCTGGAATAATTACAAGGAAAATTTGCGCAAATTGAAGTCCAAATAGCATAAGCATTCCTAAAAAACCCGCATCTTGCACTTTTTCTTTAAATGCTAATTGTCCTTCTACTGTACTTATATTTTTAAATAGTGGCATTAAATATATTGTAGCCAGTACTAAAATTAATATTACTAAAATTGCTAATATAATTTTAAAAATTTTAACTCTTTTTTTATCACTCATAATTTTTTCCTTTTTATTTATTTTTCAAAAATATTATACTACAATTTTTCCCTAAAATAAAGCACCTTAAGAATATCTTAAGGCACTTTTAACTATTTATTTCCTGTCTCCAATATTCTATTTGCGTCTTCTTCTTTTAGTTTTCCATATTTGCACATCTGCTCTAATACTTGCTTTTGTCTTTGCTTTGCTAGCTTTAAGTTTTGCGTTGGTGCATATACTGAAGGTGCATTTGGAATTCCTGCAAGCATTGTTGCTTCTGAGTCGTTTAAGTTAATAGGTTCTTTATTAAAATATCCTTTTGAAGCTTCTTTAACAGTATCATATCCATCTCCAAAATAGCTTGTATTTAAATAAAGCTCTAATATTTGATTTTTTTCTAATTTATCTTCTATATAAAATGCAGTAAATACTTCTGCTATTTTTCTAGTTATCTTTTTTTCTTGAGTAAAATAGATATTTTTTGCTAATTGCTGAGTAATTGTACTTCCTCCTTCTGCAAAACTAAGTGTCCTTATATCATTAAAAATTGCTCTTGCAATTGCAATAATGTCTATTCCATTATGTTCATAAAATCTATGATCTTCTACTGAAATAACAGCATCTTTATAAATTTGTGGCATTTCTTCTAATTCAGTATAATTTTCTTTGGCTTCTATCTTTTTAACTTGCGTCTCGATAGGAACTTTTTCTACTGCTTTTTTATACATATCATACCCTGAACCTACTACGAATAAACCTACACTCGCAAGTAAAATAAGAAATATTATAAGTATTTTTCCAATTATTTTTTTCATTTATTGCTCCTTTTTATTATCTTAAGATAGGCTTATTACATGGCCCATAGCTATATATTCTTTATAAAGGGGAGTTTTATACATAGTTAATGGTCATGTAAGAAACCTACCTTAAAATAATATTACCAAATAATTATGACTTTAAAATGACTAAAAAAGATTCTTTTTATTATTTGTCCACTATTATATGGTGCACTTCAGTATTATTCTTCTTTTATTATACTTTTACTTCCTAAATATGTTGCTATAAAATATAAGCCATATATTAATCCAATTATAACGAAAGCTCCTATTATTGATGGCAATAGCTCTTCTGCTGAAGCTAGAGCAGACATCATCGTTAAGGCAAATTGAATTCCAAATATTGAGTGAATAATCGCTAATATCAATGGTAATGTAAAAAATATTGCTATTTGCTTGAATAGCGCTCCATTAATCATTTTTTCACTACATCCTATTTTTCTTAAAATTGTATATCTTTGCTTATTGTCTGAACTTTCAGTTAATTGTTTTAATGCTAGTATTGCACTACTTGCTATTAAGAAGATAATTCCAAGGTAAATTGCTATAAATACAATCATAGTAGATACTCCTTTGCTTCCTTCCATAATAGTGATTTTGCTTATACCATCTAGCTCTATTGCCTTACCTTTTAAGGTTTTAACCAATTTACTTTCATCATCTACAAGTTCTTTTTCTATTTCAATTTTTTCTTCTTCGGAAGATGAATTGTAATTTGAAGCTAAGAAATATTGCTCTTTCCATTCTTCTTTTAAATTGAAAGTATCTGGTACTAAAATAATTCCAGAGTTAACATGGCTAGTTGACATTACAATAAATCCTTCTTTACATTCCAAATATTTAGGGTGTAATTTCTTTCCTTCAATTACTATATCTTTATTTTCTCTAAGTCCTTCATTTCTGATGGCTCCTATCGAATCAAAGTCACAAAGTACAATATATTCATTTTCAGCTAAACTATATTCTTCTAATCCATACAAAGACGCTATTTTGTTATAATCTGAAACCTTTATCACTGTTTCAGGTGTTTCAAATCTCATCATAGGGTAATTAGCTTTTGCTTTTTCGTATGAACTTCCTAGACTTTTCTCCATTGTCCATTCCGGAATCGCATATATTGGAATTTCTACCATATCTTTAAATTTACTTATGTCAAATCCATTATTTTTTAGAGTCTCTGATACTAGTACTTTTGAATCTTTTCTTTGAACATCAGTATAATATATAGTTTTTCCCGTATATTTGTTTAAATTGCTTTCTGGTAAGTTAGCAGTTTTATACAAATTTATATCTACCGGTGTCATCTCCTTTAATTCTTTAGACATTGTTCTTTGAAGAGATAAACTACTAGATAAAATACTAATTGTCATAAATAGCATCAAGCAAATTACACTCATACTTGTTACCGTAGTATTAATTTTATTGTTAATTTGTCTTAACACGAACATATTTGTACCATTAAGATATATTTTTTTCCTTGCCATTATAAGTCTTAAGATAAATCCAGATAGAGACCAAAATATCCCAAAAGTTGAGATAACTCCTAATATAATTGGCGGAATAATTTTTTCGATAGTATCTAATGTATTAACTCCACCTGTTACTTTCCAATATGCATATGATAAAGTACATACTGATAGTATGAATATTATAATTGCAATTATAGGATTTTTTATTTTGATTTTTTCATTTTTCTTACTAGCATTTAATAAATTTATCAATTTATATTTAGAAATAGTTATTGTATTAAAAATCATTACTGCAATATACATTATTGCAAAGTAAATGCAAGTTTTTATACAAGCAGCTTTTGAAAATACAAATATAAATTCACTCATATCTGCTTCAAATAGTTTAGCTACTAAAACTGACATAAATTGAGATGCAAATACACCAATAAATAAGCCAACGGCTAGAGATATTATTCCTATTAAAATAGTTTCAAAAAGTAGTATTTTAGATATTTGCCTTTTTTTCATTCCAAGCATCATATAAATACCAAATTCTTTTTTCCTTCTATTAATCAGGAAATTATTTGCATATACAATTAAAAATCCTAAAACAACAGCTACAAATATTGAAACTAGTCCTAGCATATTAACCATTAGAGTAATTAGTGTTCTAGTAGATTCTGATACTTTTAGCATTGCTTCTTGAGCATCTAATGAGTTGAACATATAAAATATTGCTACGCCTAATACTAAAGTTAAAAAATATATTGCATAATCTTTAAAACTTTTTTTGATATTTTTCATAGATAATTTAAATAACATCGTTTAAATCACCTCCTAGAAGTGTTTGTACTTCTATAATTCTCTCAAAAAATTGTTTCCTAGAATCAGTTCCTTTTACTAATTCATTGAATATTTTTCCATCTTTTATAAAGATAATTCTACTTGCATAACTTGCAGAAAAAGCATCGTGTGTAACCATTAATATACTTGCATTTAATTTTTCATTTAAGAATTCTAAATTTTCTAATAATTGTCTTGCAGATTTTGAATCAAGTGCTCCTGTTGGCTCATCTGCTAGAACTAATTTTGGATTTGTTATCATTGCTCTTGCTGCTGCAGTTCTTTGTTTTTGCCCTCCACTTACTTGATATGGATATTTGTTTAATATTTCACTTATTCCAAGCTTTTCTGCTATATCTTTTACCTTAGACTCTATCTTATCTGGTTTTACTTTTTGAATTGTAAGTGCTAGTGCTATATTTTCAAATATTGTAAGAGTATCTAGCAAATTAAAATCCTGAAAAATAAAACCTAATTCTTCGCTCCTAAATTTACTTAAATCATTACCTTTTAATTTTGTAATATCTTTGTTGTTTATTAAAATATGTCCAGAAGTAACCCTATCTATTGTGGAAATACAATTTAGTAATGTTGTCTTTCCTGAACCAGATGCTCCCATTATTCCTAAAAAATCTCCCTTTTCTACACTAAAACTAATATTATCAATAGCCTTTGTAAGATTACTTTTTCCTCCATAATATTTTTCTATGTTTTTTACTTCTAAAATCTTTTCCATGATTTTTCTCCTTTCATTTAAAAGTATAATATATTTTTTTGTATTGTTCCATCGATTAACCTTACAATAGCTTACAATTTCGTAAGGTTATTAGTTTACGTAAAATCATATTCTAGACATTTGGCTATTTATGTGGTATAATATTATTTGTTATATGTAACTAATAAACCAATATTCTTATATCGGGAGGAAATACTATGAGGCTTTTTAAAAAACGGAATTTAGAACTAGAAAACTGGATGCTTACACATTTTGAATGGGATTACGTATCCAGTGATGAGCTAGTAAAACTTGGTTATTCATTTGCTAAGGATGAATTTTACGGCGCACATACTGCTGGTAAAATCTTAAATGCAGAAGCAGTAGGATTATTTAAGAAAATCTGCTCCCAAATTGGCGTATCTTATTATGATGTTGAAAAATTATTTAAAAAACAAAACCAGGACTTTTTCAAATTAACAAAACATTTAATGCAGGATAGTCAGAAACATCATTCAGATGAGGGGCGTGTTTATGCAAAAATGTTTTACTCATTAATAGTTCCTAAGCAGACAAATGCAGAGAAACTACTTAACAAATTTCGAAAATTAAGCCCAGAAGAACAAGCGGAAATACTCCAGCTTTTTGCTCACAAAAAAATCAAAATCACAGTTGAAGACATTTGATCTTTAGTATTTTTTCAAAATAAAAAGGCCATTGATAGTGTTAAGCTATCAATGGCCTTTTTATCC
>USTA01000076.1 GCA_900557475.1 uncultured Clostridium sp.
TATTTATTTTTACATATTTAATTATAATTAAATTAATAATATTTGTCAATATGGGTATATTAGTAAATAGCAATAAGCTTTAATATTGTAAAAAATATTAAAGTAATTAGCAAAAAATAATTGGTTATATACATATCATTTAATTACTGTTAGAAAGGAATGGAATTTTTTATGAAAAAATTTTTTATAGCACTATTAATCTTTGGAATAATTGGTTTTTCTATTGTAGCTATTTTCATTTTTTCTAGGAATACTGAAAATAAAACTTTAGACGAAAGCAAAAATTCGCAAAATAATATTATTAATCAAATTTCAAATACAACTGCTTCTTCTCTTTCTACTTCAAATGAAACGCAAAATCTAATTTCTAAAAATGAAATTTCTGAAAATTCCAAGGTAGTTGAAACAGAACTTAGTAGTTTTTCTACTAAACTTGGCGGAGATAAAGCCAGGCTTAATAATATAAACTTAACTTGTAATGCAATAAATGAAAAAGTAGTAAAAAAAGGCGAGACCTTTTCATTTAACGAAATTGTTGGAAAACCCTCTAGTGAAAAGGGATACATGGAAGCAGATGTATTTGTAGGAACTAAAAAAGAAAAAGGGTTTGGTGGAGGAAATTGTCAAGTAAGTTCTACTATTTATAATGCGGTTTTAAATGTAGATGGTCTTAATGTTACCGAGCGTTCTCCTCACAAAAGAAAAGTAACTTATGTTAAAGAAGGTAAAGATGCAGCTGTTTCTTTTAATGGCGGATTGGATTTTAAATTTAAGAATAATACAGATTCAGATATAAAGCTTTATGTTAGTAGTACATCTTCTAGCGTGGATGTACGAATTGTAAAACTTAGCTAATTATTATATATTTTCATAATGAGACCATAAAGATATTACTTTTATGGTCTTTTCTCTTTCATATACTTGATATATTAATCTATGTTGGACATTCAACCTTCTAAAATATAAACCGTTCTAATTCTCCCAGTAACTTTTCATAAGGTGGCGGAATCATATATGGATTGTTTCTTATTACTTCAATTAAACTTTTTGCTTTACTATTTATTGAACTTTGTTTTATTTTTTCAATATCTTTTAATGCTTTTTTTGTATATACTATTTTATACATGTATTACCAATTAACCTCACTTTCTTCTATGCAGTCATTTATATCTTCTTTCATACCTTTTTCTATATCTTCTTTTAGCTTTTTGTTATTTTCAATTTCTAATGTTGCCATTAAGTTATTATAATCTTCCTCACTTAATACTACTGCATTCCCATTTTTTGTTGAAATATTTATTGGTTCATTGTATTTGATGGTTTGCTCTAATAAATTATATATATCTTTTCTAAAACTAGTTATATTTGTATTTGTCATATTTATCCCTCCTAAATCTATTAGGGCATACGTTTATACGTACGTCAAGATGCATTTTTCTATATATTTATATTATTCCTTTTTGTTCTATTTTTTATAAATTTTCATACACTTTTACTAATATTTTTGTGGTTATAGGTATTTTCCATAAAACCTAAATATTTTTTAAGGACTGGATTATTTTATGAAAAAGAAATTTTTAAAATACTTTATTATGTGTACTGCTATTATTTTATTCATGTCTTCTGCTAGTAAGGCAAGTACATATAGTATTCCTGTTTGGTCAAACCAAACTTCAAATAGTTTTAACACGGATAGTGTTCTTACTAATAGTAAACCTAGCAAAACTAATAAAGCTGATAATACTACTAAACCGAATAATCCTACTAATGCTAATAATACTAATAAATCTAATGATTCTACTAAAAATGTAAATGCTAAACCTACTCCCAAACTGGATACTTCACTTGCTGTTACCAATAATCCTTTGAAGCTTTCATCTGGTGGTGCTATTCTCATCGAACAAAACACTGGAAAAGTTTTATACGATTATAATATGCATGCTAAATTGCGTCCAGCTTCTGTTACAAAAGTTATGACAATTCTTCTAATTATGGAAGCCATTGACTCTGGTCGTATTTCTTATACAGATAAAGTTCCTTGTAGTAGTGAAGCAAGTTCAATGGGTGGCTCTCAAATTTGGTTAGATTCTACGGAGGAGTTAACAGTTAATGATATGTTAAAAGCAATTTGCGTAGTTTCTGCTAATGACTGTACTTTTGCTATGGCAGAATATTTGGAAGGCTCTGAAGAAGCTTTTGTAAAAAAGATGAATGAAAAAGCAAAAGAGCTTGGCATGAATGATACTTGTTTTAAAAATTGTCATGGTATTGATGAAGATGGGCATGTTACATCACCTTATGATATTGCTATAATGTCTAGAGAACTTTTAGTAAAACATCCTTCTATTACTAAATATACAACAATATATATGGATAGTTTACGTGATGGAAAGTCTGAATTAGTAAATACTAATAAATTAGTTAGAAACTATGATGGTTGCACTGGTTTGAAAACTGGTTCAACAAGTTTAGCCCTTTTTAATTTATCAGCAAGTGCTACTAGGAACGGCTTATCTTTAATAGCAGTTGTTATGAAGGGAAAAACAAGTAGTGAAAGATTTACAGAGGCAAGGAAGCTTTTAGATTATGGCTTTAGTAATTTTCAATATAAAGACTTAGGAAAAGCTGGCGACATTGTAGGAAGTGCTAATGTTAATAAGGGAATTGAAAGTTCTGTTCAAGCTACTTTGCAAAGCAATTTAGGTGCTGTTATGAAAAAGTCCAATGATACTAAACTTTCACAAAAAGCAGAAATTTATAATAACATTAACGCACCTGTTTCTAAAGGTCAAAAAATTGGCGAATTCGTAGTTACTTTAAATGACAAAGAAATTGCTAAATCAGATATTATTGCTGCTAATGATGTTTATAAATATAGCTTTTCTTCTATGGTTCAAAAAGTTTTTACTAGTTGGTTTAGTCTACTTAGAGAACAATAGTTGTCTGATTAATACTTTTTCACATACAATAATATTCCTAAGAAAAAGGGAGGTTTCGTTAAAAACCTCCCCTATATCTTACACTTTTTTAAT
The DNA here is from genome assembly GCA_900557475.1 of uncultured Clostridium sp. Classification (GTDB taxonomy): domain Bacteria; phylum Bacillota; class Clostridia; order TANB77; family CAG-508; genus CAG-793. The sequence goes on from USTA01000076.1 coordinate 3,033, forward strand.
TTTCTATACGAACTATTGTAACTTCAAGTTCGTATCCGTTTACATTATAGGTACCTTTAAAGCCCTGCTTCTGTCCATTAATGCAAGCTCCCATCGGTGATTTAATAGAAACTCTTCCCTTGCAAGTGTCACCAAAGTCTCCTGTTAACATTATAGTATATTCTTCAACGTCATCTTCTAAGGCATCTTCAATAATGATTGTTACCTTAGAGCCAATATTAGCAACATTTTCCTTGGATTCTTCTGTGACAATTTTGGCTGCTTTTTTGTCTTTTTTGAGCTCACTGATTTCATTCAGTAATATTCTTTCTCGTACTTCTGCTTGGCTGATTGCAAAGTTGCTATAAGAAGCATCTTTGCCACTTCTTAAAAAATCGGCTCTTTCCTTTCTTAATTTCCGAAGAGCTTCCTTTTTCTCTTCGAGAATTTCATCCAGCTGTCTCATACCTTCCTTTGTGAGTTTTAATTGTTTCATTAAAGCTACCTCCTAAAGTGTATTTTTGTATAAAAAGCTAATGCCTTTTACCTAATGTAATTTTCTTTCTGCAAGATACAGAAATACTAATGTTTATAGCTTTACATAATAATTATATATGTAAAACCTCATACTGTCAATAGATTTTTTAAAGTTAAAGACAAATTCATCTGTTACTTGAATATTTTATTAACTTTTCTAGTATTTAATTTATTACAAAATATCCACCTCTGTTTTGAAGTGGATATTTTTATATACTTTTTATAATATTTCTTGGCAATAAAATTTATTACCCATTAAATAGCTATCTGTATTATTTTCTTTCTCTGGTAATATCATATATCTGTATTTACCTGATTTTAAATTTCCTATTTCTAGTGCCTGCGACTCTCCTAATTTTAACCCAGCTATTTCTTTATTATAGTTCTCTCCTGTTATATTTATTTTAAAAGTCATATCTTCATTTGCACTTTGAGCTGCTACTGCCTTCCAATACATTCCTATTTTAGAGTTTTCTATTTCCTCTGCAATAACAATCTCTCCTCCTAAGTATCCAGTACCAACTGCAAATCTAGAATCACTTATTGGTTTTAAGTCTATACTTTGTTTTGTTTGTGTTGCAAAACAAACTGATGAAAGTATAAGGATACTAGTTACAATTAATAAAATTATTGCTGTGTTTAAGATTTTTTTCATAATCAATCTCCTCCTTTTTTCTTATTTTATATTAAATTATAGAGAAAATCAAGATACTGTTTTCTTAATTTTCATATTTATTATATCAGTCATTTGCAATTTTTTCTATATATATAATTCGAGTTTTCCAGTTTTTTCTGCCAAATGGTATTTATTTGCGCATGAATGGATAAGTACTATTGACAAATAGTTTAGTTCCTTGTAATATCAACATGTAGTACATTGACATTGCCATAAATAGAAAATTCATTTTTCTGCATATGAATTTTCTTATGGAGCAGAAGGGGTGTAGAAAGGAGTCTACTATGTCAAAAAAATTCTTTGCAACTGTTTCATCTCTTATTATGGCTTTTATGCTTTCCATGCCGTGCTTTGCAGCTGAAAAAGTAGAAGCTACGGCGAATGCACCTGTTTTGGAAGAAGCAGATAGCACTTCATTAGTGTTGAACATCGATGGAAGTCCTTCCACTAGAAGTGGTAATATTTCTGATTTTAAGAACGGTACTACTACTGGATATATTGGAGGTACTTTTACCGTTCCTGCTTCTGAATCCAATTCACTTATCAAAGTGCATTGGAAAGCCCAGCCACTTAATGGAGCAAATGGTTCCGCTGTATTTAAGATGAACGTATCTGGAATAAGTAATCCAATCTTGCTTTATACTGGTTCTTCACAGACAGCATCAATTGGAAATCTTCCTGCCGGCACTTACAGCTTTTCCATTTCTCCCCACACAAATGTATCTGGTAGCTACTTCTACGGCTTGCAGTTTTATGCTTTTTGATAACTGCTATCAGTACGTAACTTATAGTTAAATAGTTGGCACACTCCTTCTGTCACATTAGGGAAGCTCTAAAAAGAGCTTC